>NZ_NIBG01000024.1:414-66901 GCF_002270055.1 Anaeromicrobium sediminis
CAACTGTGAACCTTCTACCCTAATCATAAGATTTGCACTATTTAGTCTGATAGTTACTTACCTTATAAACATTTTCATTTATATGACCGAAGTAAGTTTGTATACATTTTGTTTGAACATAGTTTGTGTATGGATAACAAAAGATGAAACGATAATTATCGTTTCATCTTCATATAAAAATTATTTAATTGGCTTCATTGTAGGGAAGAATAGTACGTCTCTTATAGATGGAGAGTCAGTAAGTAACATTACTAATCTATCTATACCAATACCGATTCCGCCTGTTGGAGGTAAACCAATTTCTAATGCATTTAAGAAATCTTCATCCATCATGGCAATCTCATCTTCACCTAAGTCTTTTCTTCTTACTTGTTCTTCAAATCTTTCTCTTTGATCGATTGGATCATTTAACTCAGAGAATGCATTTGCAATTTCCCAAGTGTTAGCAAAAGCCTCAAATCTATGAGTGTATGCAGGATTTTCTGGATCTTTCTTAGCAAAAGGAGATACTTCAACAGGGTGATGAGTTACAAAAGTAGGTTGGATTAAAGTATGCTCACAGAATTCTTCGAAGAATAGGTTTATAATATCACCCTTCTTAAAATCTTTTCTAACTTCTAATCCTTTTTCCTTAGCTATCTTAATAGCTTCTTCATCAGTTGCAACTTCTTCTAAATTTATTCCTGTCATCTCTGTTACTAAGTCTACCATTCTGATACGCTTCCAAGGAGGGGCTAAATCAATTTCCTTTCCTTGATATGTAAGTTTAGTAGTTCCAGCAGCAGCCATAGCCATTGCAGACACTACTTCTTCACACATTTGCATCATAACTTCATAATCTGCATAGGCCATATACCATTCTATAGTAGTAAACTCTGGGTTATGCTTTGGAGACATACCTTCGTTTCTAAATAGTCTTCCTATTTCATAAACTCTATCTATACCACCAACTACTAATCTCTTTAAGTGAAGTTCTGTAGCAATTCTCATGTACATGTCTATATCAAGAGCATTGTGATGAGTAATGAAAGGACTCGCATTAGCTCCAGATGCAACCGTATCTAGGATAGGCGTCTCCACCTCTAAGAAGTCCTTATCATCTAAATATTTTCTTAAAGCCTTAATAGCTCTAGTTCTCTTAATAAATGTATCTTTAACTTCAGGATTTACTATAAGGTCTACATATCTTTGTCTGTATCTTAATTCCTTATCTTTAAGACCATGCCACTTTTCAGGAAGAGGCTTTAAAGACTTTGATAATAAACTTACTTCACTGGCTCTAACTGATACTTCTCCATTCTTAGTTTTGAAAACAGTACCTTTAACTCCAATAATATCCCCAATATCATAAGTAAGAGTTATATCGTACTCTTCTTCTCCTATAGCATCCTTTCTTACATAAGATTGGATTCTACCTTGTTTGTCCTGCATGTCTAGGAAAGAAGCTTTCCCCATTCCTCTTTTGGCCATTATTCTTCCAGCCACAGAGACTTCTTTTCCTTCCATTTCTTCAAAGTTACCCTTAATGTCCCCACTAAAATGAGTTTGATCATACTTTTCTACCTTGTATGGATCTCTTCCCATTTTTCTTAAGGTATTTAACTTATCTCTTCTTACTTGCAGGACCTCACTTAATTGCATTTCCTCGCTCATCCTTAGTCACCTCACAATTTATCTTCTACTAATTTCTAAAACTTTATATTGCATTAATCCTTGAGGAGCGTGTACTTCTACAGTTTCCCCAACTTTACTTCCTATTAAAGCCATTCCAACAGGAGATTCATTTGAAATCTTTAATTCATATGGATCAGCCTCAGCAGATCCTACTATTGTATATTCTATTTCCTCATCGAATTCCACATCAAATACCTTTACAGTTGATCCTATATTAACCACATCTAAAGATATTTCATCTTCAGATATTATTCTTGCTTTTCTCAATGTTGCTTCAAGTTTTGCAATTCTTTCCTCTAATTTTGCTTGTTCATTTTTAGCTTCGTCATATTCAGAGTTTTCACTAATATCTCCAAAAGCTATAGCTTCCTTAATTCTTGCTGCCACCTCTTGTCTTTTAACCGTTTTTAAAAGCTCTAATTCTTCTTCAGTTTTCCTATGTCCTTCTACCGTCAAGAGAATCTCTTTCTCACTCATTATGCTCCCTCTCCTTTTTATTTTATTTTAAGTTCAATTATTAAATAATTATATTCTTTATGAACTAATTTATTCTTGTTAATAAGTGGTAAATCTTTTTGTCTACGACAATAAGCACTGCTTTTACAGTGCTTTTTTCCTATGTATTCACTTTTACTTTTCCACTATATGGATTTAATTATAGAGTACCTCCCATAGGGTTGTCAAGCGGCATATTTCCCATACACTTTAAGGCACATTATTCTTTTATTCACCATGTTGGTAGTAGCTCTCCATAAATCTATTTAGTATGTCTAATATCTCTTCTTTTGAATTTAAATTATTAGTTTCTCCCCTTAATTTGTTGGAGTTTCTCACGCCCTTAAAATACCAGGCAATATGCTTTCTAATTTCCCTTACCGCCACATACTCAGTCTTATTTTCTATAAGAAGGTCTAAATGTTTCTTTATGAGTTCCACCTTTTCTTCTATAGTAGGTTTCGGAATGATCTGTCCTGTTTTCAAGTAATGGGCTACCCTTTTGAATATCCAAGGATTCCCTTGGGCTCCCCTTGCAATCATAACACCATCACACCCTGTTAATTCTACCATATTTTTTGCATCTTCCACAGAAAAAACATCTCCATTGCCTATAACAGGAATACTTACAGCTTCTTTTACTTCTTTAATAATATTCCAATCAGCTTTACCCGTATAAAACTCTTCTCTAGTTCTTCCATGGACAGCAACTAAACTAGCTCCACTGTCTTCTATAATTTTAGCCATTTCTACCGCATTTATACTAGAATCATCCCAACCCTTCCTTATTTTCACAGTTACAGGTTTTATAGATTCCCTTACAACGGCTTTTATAACTTCTCCTGCTAATTTAGGGTTCTTCATTAAAGCTGATCCATCACCATTTTTTATTATCTTAGGTGTAGGACAACCCATATTAATATCTAATACTGCATTTTCTAAATTATTAAGCTTAGCAGCAGCTCTACCCATAAAATCCGGGTCAGAACCAAATATCTGAAGTGCCACAGGTTTTTCTACATCTTCTATCTTAGTAAGCATATGGGTCTTCTTATCCTCATAACAAAGGCCCTTTGCACTAACCATCTCCGTATAAACCATACCAGCACCGCATTCCTTACACAATATCCTAAAAGAAAGGTCTGTCACTCCAGCCATTGGTCCTAAAAATACATTATTATCTATATTAACATCTCCTATATATATGATACTCCTCTCCCTTCTTTTAAAAGTTCACGGTTAAGCTTTCATATATAAACATACCACTTCCAAATCCAATAAACTCTAGCTACTTACAAGGGAATATAACTGAAAAATTTTTAGAAGGTGGAACATCAGAACATCATATACTGCAAACAATTATGAATCTTCTACCGTAAGTATACTATTCACACTTTATAGTCTGATAGCGACTTACCTTATAAAATATTTTTCAGTTATATGACCGAAGTAAGTTCACATCCCTTTAGATTAGAAGCGGTTTATCAATATATACAAGTCCACTCAACCTTATTATTCACATTTTACACATACTCATACAATCCTCTTACAGAAACTTCTCCTGAAAAGACTTTCTCAACTCGTCCATCTTCATATTCTACTACAAGTTCCCCTTCTTCACTAAGGTCAATGGCACGAGCTTTAACTTCACTATCTCTACTTATAATCCTCACAGTATTATTTAATGTAGCAGAATATTGTCTGCATATATCTATACTCTTTTCTATGGACCTACTCTCTATAAAATCCATATAAAGCTTTTCAAACTCATATAGTATTTCCTTCACTATTTCTTTTCTAGAAATATCATCATCCATATATTTAGCCAATGATACAGCCTTATCTGCCACATCTTCAGGAAGTAGAGTCTCATCCATATTAGCATTAACTCCAATACCCACTATGACAAAGTTAACCTTATCAATCTCTGCACTCATCTCTGTTAAAATGCCACATACCTTCTTCTTATGGAGAACTATATCATTAGGCCACTTTATAAGTACATCATCCTTAGTAAACTTTCTTAAAGCTTCAGTTATGGCAGCTGCCACAATTTGAGTTATCTTCATGGCATGGGTAGGTATTATATCCGGTCTTAATATGATAGACATCCAGATACCTTGCCCCTTTGGAGATACCCAACTTCGCCCAAGTCTCCCACGACCCTTAGTCTGCTCTTCTGCTATTACTACAGTACCTTCTTCTGCACCTTCTAAGGCTATGGCCTTAGCATGATTACTTGTAGAATCTATACTATCAAAATGTATTATTTCTTTCCCTATCACTTTATTCTTCATGTCTATGGATAAAAGCTTAGAATCTAATTTATCCCCTTCTTTTATTAACATGTACCCTCGTTTAGGTACTGATTCTATCTTATATCCTTCTTCCTTTAACTTCTTTATATGTTTCCATACAGCAGTTCTGCTCACTCCTATGCTCTTGCTAAGCTCTTCTCCCGATATGAATTTATCCTTACTGTTTATTAGAACTTCTAATATTCTTTTTCTCATAATATATTCCCCCTAATACCTAGTGGAATTAACTAGATTCTTATAATAACCTATCAAATTAAAGTATATCAAAAGAATAAAAAAAGACAAAGAAAAAGATGTGAAAAAGGCTCCGTCCCTTTTCCACATCTTTATTATTCTTTAGCCAAATAGAGATAACATAACCCCTGCTGCTACGGCAGAACCTATAACTCCCGATACGTTAGGTCCCATAGCATGCATTAGTAGGAAGTTTGAAGGATTTTCCTTTTGTCCTACTACTTGAGATACTCTAGCTGCCATAGGTACGGCAGATACTCCTGCAGAACCTATAAGTGGGTTTATCTTTCCACCAGATAATTTGTTCATTATCTTAGCTAAGATAAGTCCTGCTGCAGTTCCCACTGCGAAAGCTAATACTCCTAAAACAATAATCTTAATTGTAGTTGCTCTTAAGAATTGCTCAGCAGTAGCTGTAGCTCCTACTGATAATCCTAGGAATATAGTTACTATATTCATTAAAGCATTTGTAGCTGTGTCAGTAAGTCTTCCCACAACTCCAGATTCTTTAAATAAGTTACCAAGCATAAGCATACCTACTAGAGTAGCTGCTGGTGGTAATATTAAAGATACTACCACTGTAACCGTTATAGGGAATATAATCTTTTCCACTTTAGTTACAGGTCTTAATTGATCCATCTTAATCATACGCTCTTCCTTAGTAGTTAAGGCCTTCATAATAGGTGGCTGAATGATTGGAACTAATGCCATATACGAGTAAGCCGCAACTGCTATAGGTCCTAAAAGATGTGGAGCTAACTTAGAAGTTAAGAATATAGCCGTTGGACCATCTGCTCCTCCAATTATTCCTATAGCTCCTGCTTCTTGTCCTGTAAATCCAAGAAGTATAGCTCCTAAGAAAGTGGTAAATATACCAAATTGTGCTGCTGCTCCTAAAAGTAGAGCTCTTGGATTAGCTATAAGTGGACCGAAGTCTGTCATAGCTCCAACTCCCATGAATATAATAGGAGGGAATATTCCAAGTTCATCTCCTTGGAAGAAGTAATATAGTAATCCACCTGGTTGTACATGATGACCTACCATTTCTGGAAGTGCCATCATTCCTGCCTTAGGTAAGTTAGTAAGTAACATACCAAAAGCAATAGGTACTAATAGTAATGGTTCGAATTCTTTCTTAATAGCTAAATATAACAATACGAAAGATATAAAAAGCATTAGTACATGGCCTAAGCTAATGCCATCAGGTCCAAAGAATGCAGTACTTTCTATAAATTTTACGATAGTCTGTCCCATAGTAAATCTCCTTTCTTATGAAATTAGGATTCCTAGACTATCCTAATGTAATTAATACGTCTCCAGCATTAACTGATGCACCCTTAGATGCACTTACAGATACTACTTTACCTGCTGCTGGTGCCATAATTTCATTTTCCATCTTCATAGCTTCTAGAATTAATAATACTTGACCTTGCTCTACAGTATCTCCTTCATTTACCTTAACGTCTAATACAGTTCCTGGCATTGGAGCTGATACAGTACTTCCTCCCGCTGGTGCTGGAGCTGCTGCCTTTGGAGCTGCTTTAGGTGCTGGAGCTGCTTTAGGTGCTGCTGGTCTTGGTGCAGCTGCTGGTCTTGCAACTGGTGCTGGAGCCTGAACTCCTCCAATTTCTTCTACTTCAACTTCATATGTATTTCCATTAACACTTATATTGAATTTTCTCATTTCGATAATCCTCCTTATGATACTTTAAGTTTTAACTATAATCTATTTCCTAATTGTTCTGCTCTTCCTGCTTGACCCCATGCTGGAGTTTCATCAATTACTCTTACAATGTTTCTAACTACTAAGTTATGAGTTGATGTATTTAAACTAGCTGCTATAGCTGCAGTTATAACAGCAACTAATTCCTCATCGTTTTCTTCATCACAAGCTGGTTCTAACACTGGCTGAGGTGCAGCTTGTGGTGCAACAGTAACTACTTCTTTCTTTTCTTCTTTAACTAGCATCTTAGTCATAGTTACTATAAGACCCCAAAGAAGCATTAGTACAGCAAAAGTGATCCCCATACCAAGTACAGTTACCATTAAGGAAGCAGTAAGCTTTTCTCCCATTGATAGAGTTTTAATCATCTCAGGGTTTGCAAATTTATCTAATAAAGTCATATTATCACCTTCCTTCTATAGAGGGATATTACCATGTTTTTTAGCTGGTCTTGTTTCTCTCTTAGACATTAACATATTAAACGCATCCACAAGTCTCGGTCTTGATGCATTTGGCTCAATCACGTCATCCACATAACCTCTCTCAGCTGCTTTGTATGGAGTAGCAAACTCTTCTGTGTACTCAGCAATCTTTTGAGCTCTAGTTTCTTGTGGGTTTTCAGAATTCTTAATATCATTTCTAAATATGATATTTGCAGCCCCTTGAGGTCCCATAACTGCAATCTCAGCACTTGGCCAAGCTAATACCATGTCAGCTCCTAATTCTTTACAGCACATTGCAATATAAGATCCACCATAAGCTTTTCTTACGATCATAGTTACTTTTGGTACAGTAGCTTCACTGTATGCATAAAGCATCTTAGCACCGTGTCTAATGATTCCACCATACTCTTGAGTAGTTCCTGGTAAGAAACCTGGTACGTCTACAATGTTTAAAAGTGGAATATTAAATGCATCACAAGTTCTTATGAATCTTGCAGCCTTGTCAGAAGCATTAATTTCTAAACATCCTGCTAAGAACTTAGGTTGGTTAGCTATAATACCAACACTTCTTCCGTTAATTCTAGCAAAACATGTGATAATATTCTTTGCAAAATGAGGAAGAACTTCGAAGTAGTCTCCATCATCTACAACATTTCTTATTATGTCAAACATATCATAGGCTTTATTTGGATTATCTGGTAATAATGTATCTAATTCAGGTATAATTTTGTTAATATCGTCTTCCGTTTCAAATACAGGAGCCGTCTCCATATTATTAGATGGTAAGTAGCTTAATAATCTTCTTACTTCAGCTATACACTCTTCGTCAGTAGCTGCCATTTGATGTGCAACACCACTTACAGAGTTATGAGTCATAGCTCCACCTAATTGTTCTGCAGAAACTTCTTCACCTGTAACCGTCTTGATTACTTGTGGTCCTGTAATAAACATTTTACTAGTTTGATCAACCATGAATATAAAGTCAGTGATACCTGGTGAATAAACTGCTCCACCTGCACAAGGTCCCATAATAACAGAAATTTGTGGGATTACTCCTGATGCTATAGTATTTCTATAGAAAATTTTTGCATATCCTGATAATGCATCTACTGCTTCTTGGATTCTAGCTCCACCAGAGTCATTAAGACCAACAACTGGCGCTCCAACCTTCATAGCATTATCTAATGTTTTGCAAATCTTAGCTGCATGCATTTCTCCTAAAGATCCACCAATTACAGTGAAATCTTGTGCAAATGCATAAACTATTCTTCCATCTACCATTCCATATCCAGTAACAACACCTTCACCTGGTGCTTCTGTCTTTTCCATTCCAAAGTTAGTGCATCTATGCTTAACGAATGCATCTATCTCAACAAATGTACCTTCATCGAACAGTAAGTTTATTCTCTCCCTAGCAGTTAACTTTCCTGATGCGTGTTGCTTATCTATTCTTTTAGCTCCCCCACCCATCATGATTGTTTCTTTTCTTTTACGCAGATCTTCTATCTTGTTTACTGCCATTTGTCTAAACCTCCTACTTTATAATTAGACTACACTAAGCCGTTACTTTTACGACTTATTATCTCTCACTTAGTTCAACTAATACACCGTTTGTACTCTTTGGATGACAGAATGCAATTTTTGCTCCACCTGCTCCATATCTTGGCGTTTCATCGATCATTCTAACACCCTTTGCTTTCATATCAGCAATGGCTTCTTCAATATTACTAACTCTAAAAGCTATATGTTGCATTCCTTCGCCTTTTTTCTCAATATATCTAGCGATAGGACCATCCTTATCAGTTGACTCTAGAAGTTCTACTTCAGTGTCTCCAACTGGTAAAAATGCTACTTTAACCTTTTGCTCTTCAACAACTTCTGTTCCTTCTAATTCTAATCCTAAAACTTCTTGATAGAACTTCAAAGTTGCCTCTAAGTCTTTTACAGCTATACCTATATGGTCTACTTTTAATGCCTTCATTTCATTACCCTCTTCCCTAAAAATATTATTTAATATTGTTTAGTATTTCTTCTGCAGACGTGTATGGGTCCACCTCTCTATTTGCCACCTTCTTTGAAAGTTCATCTACTAGTTTTTCTTTACTTGACTTATCTAGGATCATTCCCATTAGATTATCCTTTACTAAATCAATAATTTCAAGTTTTGAGTTTTGAACTCTTCTTTCTTCATAAAGACCACTTTCCTTTAAGAATTCCAGATGTTTTTTAATATCATTTAACAAATCATCTATACCTTCATTTTTAATAGCTATTGCCATATTAACTGGTGGTCTCCACTTAGCTTCCTTGTTAAAATCTAGCATCATTTCAATTTCAGTAGCAGTTCTTTTAGCCCCATCCCTATCTGCTTTATTTATTGCAAATACATCTCCAATTTCCATGATTCCCGCCTTAATAGCTTGAATATCATCTCCAAGACCTGGAACCATAACCATTAGAGTTGTATCTGCATTTTTAGCTATATCTACTTCTGATTGGCCAACACCTACAGTTTCAATAAATATATAATCTACACCATAGATGTCAAGAACCTTAACAGCAGCACGAGTAGCTTTTGATAATCCTCCTAGGTGACCACGAGCTCCCATACTCCTGATAAAAACACCAGGGTCAGTATTTAATTCACTCATTCTTACCCTATCACCTAGTATAGATCCACCTGTAAAAGGACTTGTCGGGTCAACTGCAATTACACCAACCGTTTTCCCTTCTCTTCTCAATGCCTTCACAAGTTTGTCTGTCAATGTACTCTTTCCTGCTCCTGGTGGTCCTGTAATACCTATCACATGAGCATTTCCAGTTTTATTATACAACTTTTTCAGAATTTTAAAAGCCTCTTTTTCACCATTTTCGGCTAAAGTTATCAGTCTAGCTACAGCTCTTTTTTCTTTATTCAATATTCTTTGTTCTAAATCCATGGGCTGCACCACCTAAATACATAGATTTCGAATGCAGGCCCCACCAAAAGACCCACATTCGAATTATAAGTTTTATATTATCTCTTTAAGTTGTTTTTTATAAATTCAATAGTTGTAGATGTAGGAGTTCCTGGAGTAAATACTTCAACAATTCCCTTTTCCTTTAAGAAAGGTATATCCTCATCAGGAATTACACCACCACCAACAACTAATATGTCGTCAGCGTTTTCAGCATTTAAAAGTTCAACTACCTTTGGAAGTAATGTGTTATGTGCACCTGATAATATACTAAGTGCAACTACATCAACATCTTCCTGAATAGCTGCATTAACTATTTGCTCAGGAGTTTGTCTAAGTCCTGTATATATAACTTCCATTCCAGCATCTCTTAATGCTCTTGAAATAACCTTTGCTCCTCTATCATGTCCATCAAGTCCTGGTTTTGCCACTAGTACTCTAATAGGTCTATCCATTTTTACTTCCTCCTTCTTTTACTCTTATCTATAATTGTACACTTTGTTGATATTCACCAAATACTTCTCTCATTACACCGCAGATTTCTCCTAATGTACCATATGCTCTAACAGCATCTAAGATATATGGCATTAAGTTTTCATCAGTTGAGCAAGCTTTTCTTAAAGCTTCTAGAGTTTCTTCAACCTTAGCGTTATCTCTCTTAGACTTTAAGTCAGCAATTTGACCCTTTTGCTTTTCTCCAACTGAAGGGTCAACTCTTAATAATCCCTTAGGAGCTTCTTCTTCAATTTGGAACTTATTCATACCAACGATAATACGCTTTCCAGTTTCAATATCCTTTTGGTAGTTATAAGCAGCATCCATGATTTCTTGTTGGATGTATCCAGCATCGATTGCTCTTGGAGCTCCACCAATTTCATCAATCTTCTTAATGTATTCCATAGCCTTTTCTTCAATATCTTTAGTCTTAGCTTCCATGAAGTAAGAACCAGCAAATGGATCGATAGTATCAGCAGCACCACTTTCGTATGCTACGATTTGTTGAGTTCTTAAAGCAACACGTACAGAATCTTCTGTAGGTAATGCTAATGCCTCATCCTTAGAGTTAGTGTGTAATGATTGAGTTCCACCAAGTACAGCTGCTAATGTTTGAATAGCAACACGTACAATGTTGTTTTCTGGTTGTTGCGCAGTTAATGTAGATCCACCTGTTTGAGTATGGAACTTAAGCTTCATAGATTTTTCATTCTTAGCTCCAAATCTATCCTTCATAATTCTTGCCCATAATCTTCTAGCAGCTCTATACTTAGCAACTTCTTCTAAAATATCATTGTGTGCATTAAAGAAGAAAGAAAGTCTTGGTGCAAAAGTATCTACGTCAAGACCAGCTTCTATAGCAGCATTAACGTAAGCAATACCATCAGCAATAGTGAATCCTACTTCTTGAGCAGCAGTAGATCCAGCTTCTCTTATATGGTATCCAGAGATACTTATTGTGTTCCATAGTGGAACTTCTTTAGAACAGTATTCAAAGATATTAGTTATAAGTCTCATAGATGGCTCAGTTGGGAATATGTATGTTCCACGAGCAATGTACTCTTTTAAGATGTCATTTTGAATAGTTCCTCTTAATTTATCAGCAGATACACCTTGCTTTTCAGCAACTGCTATATACATAGCTAATAATACAGATGCAGGTGCATTGATTGTCATAGATGTAGAAACCTTATCTAGTGGAATTCCATCAAATAATTTTTCCATATCAGCAAGAGAGTCAATAGCAACTCCAACTTTTCCAACTTCACCTTCAGATAAAGCATGGTCTGAGTCATATCCAATTTGAGTTGGTAAGTCAAATGCAACTGATAATCCCATAGAACCTTGCTCTATAAGATACTTATATCTCTTGTTTGATTCTTCTGCAGTAGCGAAACCTGCATACATTCTCATTGTCCAAAGCTTTCCACGGTACATAGTGTTTTGAACACCTCTAGTAAACGGATAGCTTCCTGGCATTCCTAAATCTTCCTCATAATCAAAACCTTTAATATCTAGAGGAGTATATAATCTATTTACTACTTCCCCTGACCCACTTTCAAATATATCTTTTCTCTCAGGTCTTTTTTCTAGTGTCTTATTAACACCAGCTTGGAATTTTTCAAAGCTTTGTCCTATTTTGTCTAGTTTTTCATCCTTAAACATAGTTTTTCCTCCTTGTCTATTTTCATTTAAAACAATATAACCACACTAATATTTCTACATGTCTTTTTAAAATCCTTTTAAAAATTTTAAATGGTTGACATTTTTTGACACGGTTCATTCATCTGAATTTTCTAACAACAACTCTTCGCCTCTAAGTTCTTCATAGAACCTGTTTTTAAGAACGTTTCATGCCACGATAATGCTTCACCAATGTTATGCGGCTCATGGTTTAAACCCTTCTCTAGAGCTCTATCTAGATAATCATTTAACTGATCTCTATAATCTGGATGAGCACAATTATTAATTATTAATCTTGCTCGCTCCACAGGAGATGTTCCTCTTAAATCTGCAAGACCTTGTTCAGTTACTACTACCATAACATCATGTTCTGTATGATCCACATGGGATACCATAGGAACTATAGAAGATATATCTCCACCTTTAGCTGTAGATACAGTAGTATAAATTGATAAATAAGCATTTCTAGTAAAGTCTCCAGACCCACCAAGACCATTCATCATTCTAGATCCCATTATATTTGTAGAATTAACGTGACCATACATATCGATTTCGATAGCTGTATTCATGGATATAACACCAAGTCTTCTTGCCACTTCTGGATTATTACTAATTTCTTGTGGTCTCAATACAATATGATTAGCATATCTCTCTATATTATCAAGGAATCTTTCAAGTCCTGATTCTGATGGAGTTACAGCTGTAGTAGATATTACACTGGCTTTACCAGAGTCAATTAAGTCAAGCATTGAATCTTGAAGCACTTCTGTATAACAAGTTAAATTCTCAAATGGAGATTCAACTAGCCCTCCTAGAACCGCATTAGCCACTGAACCTACTCCAGATTGAAGCGGTAATAAGTTCTCTGGAAGCCTTCCTGCCTCAACTTCTTTCTTTAAGAATTCTATAATATGTCTAGAAATTGCCTTTGAATTTTCATCAATAGCACCAAGAGGTCTAACCTTATCTGTAATGTCTGTAACAACAATTGCAGCAATCTTATCCATATCACAAGGAATATATGTAGTTCCTATTCTGTCCCCTGCCTTTTCAATAGGAATAGGTTTTCTAAAAGGAGGTTTTTCTGGCAGGTATATATCATGCATACCTTCTAATGCCAATGGTTGAGAAGTATTAACCTCTATGATTACTTTTTTAGCTAACTTTACAGCATTTGATGCTATACCTACAGACGTAGAAGGTACTATTCCCCCTTCTTCAGTTATAGCTACAGCTTCCACTATAGCCACATCTATATCACCATACACTCCAGCTTCCATATATTGTGGAAGATGACTTAGATGCATATCTTGGTATGCGATCGACCCTCCATTAATACCATTTCTAATATCCTTGTGAGTTTGATATGGGAATCTTCTCTTTATAACTCCAGCTCTACCTAAAGCTCCATCTAATTCATCACCAACAGAAGCTCCAGTTAGTAGAGTAATTCCTATTTCTTCTCCTGCCTCTGCTCTTTTAGCTAAAGCTAGTGGCACAGCCTTTGGATATCCAGATGGTGTAAAGCCACTAGTGGCAACTACCATTCCATCCTCAATAAGTTTAGCTGCTTCCTCAGCCGATACTACCTTACTCTTTAGATCTTCTCTTCTAATTCTTTTTTCTAGCATTATATCACTCCCTAGTTTTTTTTAATGATTTATGCTAAAGCAACCTTGACTTAAAATATCTACTCGGCTACTTTATTATGCAATTTACATGCCATAATTATACATTTTTTGACTTTTAAATGTTTTTTTGGTTTTATACGTGTTTAATCAATTAATTCCACATAGGTTTAACCTATGTGGAATTAATTATATTACATCGGTAAGTTGTGTAAAATGATAGTGAATATAACCATTCCTAACAGAGCAAATGGATACGTTGCTCCATATCCTGCTGCTGGATCATCACTTCCAACTGCATCTATGGCAGCTCCAAGACCTGGAGTAGAAGTCATACCACCACAAATAGCTCCTGATAACATAACCCAGTTAATCTTAAATATATATCTTCCTATGAAGAAACCAATACACATAGCCACAACACCTACAACTAAAGATACTGCTGCTAAGAATGCTCCACCATGAGTAAGGGCATAGAATACTTTAAATCCATATCTAAGTCCTACTATAGCTAGGAAGAATGCAAGAGCCACTTGTCTTACAACACCTAATATTTTATTGTTCATTCTAAAGTTGATAAATCCGATTTTTCCAATATGTCCTAACACTAAGGCACCTACTAGTACTCCACCAGTTGAACCTAGAGAGAACCATCCTAACGGTCCTAAGAACACTTTTATTTTACCTATTGTATATCCCACAAAGCAAGCTAGAGCAAAACCGATTAAATCAAAAGGTACTTCCTCAACCTCTTTACCAGAAGCAACCTCAGCCTTTGCCTTTGCAAATTCTTCTCTAAGTTGTTTTTGTTCTTCATTCACATTAATACCAAAGATCTTAGGGAAGAAGTTAACTGCTAATATAACTATGATAACACCAAATGGATATCCAATGGCATGACCAACACCTATACCTGCTTCTGCACTAGTTATAAACTGTTCTGTTAATTCAGGTGTTAATGCTGGAGTGTTTTGTGCATTTAATTCTCCAGATGGGTCTATAATTTTTAACACCTTATCTTTTTCTGCATCTGAAAGTTCTGAGTATATTTCTGCCTTATGAGTTGCATGTCCCTTAGCCGTTTCTATAGCTGCGGCTAAACCTGGTGATGAAGTTAATGCACCAGTGTATACTCCAGATATTTCATATGGAGTTGAACTAGAACCTAAGCTCGATCCTACTAAAGTCATTCCATAAGTTGCAGCTGCACCTAATAGAGTAATTATAAATCCTAACATAACGAACTTAGCACCATATTTCTTAAGAACTGTACCCATGTCCTTAGCAGCTAAAAGTCCTACTGCCGCAACGAATAAAATTAAGAATAAAAAGAAGAAATCCTTACTTACAACACCAGCTTTAATAAGCTTTTGAGCCGCTTTAAAACCTGCTTCTCCTTCACCTATATTCTTAGCATAACCAAGGGCCCATGACCCTATTAAAAGACCTGAAAATAATGTTCCTGAAACTCCAAAATTAAATTTTCCAAACTTGATTTTACCAAACATTAATCCAGTAAATACTGATATAAACATCAGGATAAATGGATTTGTTAACCAGGCAATTACATCAAATTTCATTATGACTTCCCCCTTTAATTTTTGTTAAATATTTGTTAATCACTTTCCAGCACTCTTACATAAATATGTAAATGCAAGTTCCATTCCAAAACTTGCACAGTTTTAACCCTATTTTTAACTATTTTTATGAAATATATGGTAAAAAGCGCTATTAAAGGATGGTGAATATATTTTTTATATTCACCATCCTTCGTTAATATTATAACAGCCTCTTTTGAGATTGTCAAAAATGTATCATTATTTACCACTTACCAGTGGTAACTGGTAAATAATTTACCACCTATTTTGTTATACTATACTTTTCTATTTTCCTCCTTAAAGTTATTCTAGATATGCCTAAGGCTTGCGCCGTCTTGGTTATATTCCATTTATTTTCCCTCAACACCCTACTTATAGTTTCCATTTCCACATGTTCTAAATTCATTTCCTTAATAGCAGGGGTATTTTGAACACTATAATGACTTATCACATTTTGTGGCAAGTCGTCCACTTCTACGAAGTCATTTTCCTGAAAAATCATAATTCTCTCAATAAAATTCTTTAATTCACGTACATTTCCTTTCCATTCATAGTTTATACATATATCTAAAGCTTCTGGACACATGCCTAATACATTTTTATCCAGTTTATTATTATAACTTTCTATAAAATACTCTATTAAATCTTTTACATCTTCTTTTCTTTCCCTAAGGGGTTTTAAATTTATAGGAATAATATTTAATCTATAATATAAATCTTCCCTGAAGTTTCCCTTTTCAATTTCCTCTAATAAATTTTTATTAGTTGCAGCTATAATATTAGCTGCAAAGCATTTTTCTTTAGTACTACCCAATCTCCTAAACTTCTTTTCTTGTAATACTCTTAAAAGCTTAGCTTGTAATAATATATCCATATCTCCAATTTCATCTAAGAATAGAGTTCCACCATTAGATTCCTCTATAAGTCCACTTTTATGGACCTTAGCATCAGAAAAGGCACCTTTTTCATAACCAAATAATTCACTTTCTTGAAGACTTTTAGGTATTGCCGCACAATTTAAAGCAATATATGGCTTGTCCTTTCTAATTCCATTAAAATGAATAGATTTAGCCACCACCTCTTTTCCCGTACCACTTTCTCCTTGTATTAATATGAAAGTGTCGTGGGGAATATTAGATACCTTTTTAATCACTTCCTTAACCTTTAAGGTATACTTACTGTTTCCCACTAGATTTATCTTATTTTTATTATCCCCCTTGGATAACTCACGGGATTTTTTTATATATTTTATATTATCTTCTATAGTTTTCTTTATTTCTTGAATGTTAAATGGCTTTGTAAAATAATCATTAGCACCTAATTTCATAGCTTCTACTGCTAATTTCACTTCACTTATATAGGTAATCATTATTATGATACATTTTTTGTTTTTACTTCTGACTTTTTCCAGGACTTTCAATCCACTTATACCACCTAAGTTTATATCCACTATTAATATATCCGGTTTATGCTTTTCAAATAGCTTTATACCTTCTTCCCCAGATGAAGCTGTATACATTTTATCTGTGAAGGTTTTTAACCCAAGGCTTAGGGATAATCTAATACTTTTCTCATCATCAATTATTAATATTTTCATGAACTTACTCCCCTTTAAAATTAAGTACAAACTCCGTATATTTTCCTTCTTCACTATTTACAGTTATACTTCCTCCGTTTTCTATGACTATATTGTGAACCACATATAACCCTAGCCCGTTCCCTTCTTCTTTAGTGGTAAACAGAGGGTTAAATATTTTATCTATCATTTCTTTTTTTATGCCATTTCCATTGTCTCTTATTCTTATCTCCACATGGTTATTTTCTGTAGGACCTACCTTCACATGGATAATTCCATATTCACCTACTGCCTGTATACTATTTTTTAGTATATTTACAATAACTTGTCTCATTCCCATAGGATCTATTCTTATAGTAGGAATATTAGGTGATATTTCCTCTATTATGCGTATCATTTTATATTTAATTTGAGAGTTTAATATACTAAGGGCACTATTTATAATATGATATACATTAGCATCTACCCTCTCAGTTTTACTAAGTCTAGTAAAATCCAAAAAGTTAATAACCATATTATTTAAAACATCAACTTCATCATTTAAGGCACTAATTATATCTTCCCTCACATTTTCTTCCTCTATATTATCCTTTAAAACCTCTAATAAATTGGTCATTCCAGCTAAAGGATTTCCTATCTCATGAATTATGGCAGAGGATAATTGCCCCATAGTCTCTAATCTATCTTTTATTTTAAGTTCCTTTTCTAACAGTTTTATTCTAGTTAAATCTCTTAATATACATACTATACTTACAATTTCCTTATCCTCATCTAACACAGGAGATATGACTATATCCACAGGAATTTCTTTATTTTGTATATTATTTATTACAAACTCCCCTTCTATGGACTTTTTATTTTTTAAGCTTATCATTCCCTCAGATAATCCCAATAATTTTAACAACTGATCACTAGACTTGTTCACTATTTCTTTACTTTTTATACCCGTAATATTTTGAGCAGCCTTATTAAAAATAGCAACCTTTCCATGATAGTTTATAACAATCACTCCACTCCCTGCACTTTTTAATATGTTATCTAAATATTTTCTCAAGTTTTTTTCCCTTTTGTGCATAAGCTTAAAGGCTACTATTTTCTTATAGAGTTCAATAGCCATATTCCTAAAAGATATTTCTAGTTCTCTTATTTCACTATTATTATTCAATTTAATATCCTTAGTGTTAAGAACATCTTTATCTATATTATCACTAATTTTTCTAGTATAATTTACAAGATCTTTTATGGGCCTTACAATGCTATTAGCAAGAGAAATACTAAGGATTAATATTAAGCTTAAAATAATTAATAAATAGGAGAGAAATTTACTTTTAATAACATTTATTTCATCCAATATGGACTTTTCATCCTTTTCAACTATAATCATTCCATCGTAATTTTTTATTTTATTAAAGGATATATATACATTACTAAAATCTTTTTTATAGTCTCCCGTGCCTCGTTCATAGGTTTGAGCCAATTCCTTTAAATCCATAGTTTTTCCATCTATATTTACATTTCTCTTTAAATACATTTTTTCATATACATTATCGTGGGGACTTACTAGAGCCTTAGTGTTCGTATCTATTACATATATATCTCCATCATATATTTCATAAGCCTTATTAACAATTTTTTTAATAGCCCTTAAGGGTACTCCCCCTCCTATTATTCCTTCCACCTCATTAGTTATAGGATCAATTATAGGTACAGCTATCATAATATGGGGTTGCTTTACGATGCTACCTACAAACACTTTACTTATATAACTACTTTTTTCTTTCATTACATAATTATAATAATCCCTATCTAAATAACTTCTTTCATAAATTATATCGTTATGAGGCTTACTGTATACAATCTTCCCTTCTGGAGACATGAAAAATACCACATCAATCCAATGATACCCTATATAGGCCTTATCTATTTCTCTTTTTACCTTGTCCATATCCTTAACATTTATATTCCTAGCCAAATACTCTATAACACCCTTTGCATCAGATAAATACTGAGATACCTGATCAGATGTGGTATTACTTATGGTTTCATTTTTATCTATTATTTGCTGTCTAATCTTCTTCGTAAACAAATCATAAGATACAAAAGCCGTTAGTAATATGGATATTAATGCTAAAATTATTATTATTGCTGGTATCTTTACCTTTAAACTTCTAATAAAAACCACATCCCCTCCACATACTATTTTACACCACTTCATCACTATATTCTATATAATCACATTATATAGAATTTTCAATCCTTTATTGACCCATTTTTTCCTAGTAAGTAAAAAGGTCTCCTTTTAAAAGGAGACCTTAATTACTTATTGTTCTTCACTGTTTTTATCTTCGTCTATCATTTTCATTTCATCAATTTTTATTTCATCATCAATCTTAATCTCTTCAACGTCTAATTTCATTTCATCTGCCACTACTTCTCTGTCTACTTTTTGCAAACTTATTTTATTGTCATCAAAAAGTTTATCAAACTCTTCAGCATTTAACGTTTCAACTTCAAGTAAAGTTTCTGCTATTAAATACAGTTTATCCATATTGTCAGTTAAAATTTGTTCAGCTCTTTCATATCCCTTATCTATAATGTTTCTTATTTCAGCATCAATCTTAGAAGCCACTTCTTCAGAGTAATTGCTCTTTGAAGAAAAATCTCGTCCTAAGAACACTTCTTCATCACTACTGTAACTAATTGGGCCTAGTGCATCACTCATACCATACTTAGTTACCATGGCTCTAGCTATAGAAGTAGCCCTTTCTATATCATTGCTAGCTCCCGTACTGATATCATCTAAGACTAATTTTTCAGCCATTCTACCACCAAGCAAACTTACAATTCTTTCTTCCATCTCACTCTTAGTAGTATAAGATTTTTCTTCCTTAGGTAGGTACATGGTAAATCCGCCAGCTCTACCTCTTGGAATTATAGTTACTTGATGTACTGGATCAGAATTCGGAAGCATCTTAGATACTACAGCATGACCTGCTTCATGGAATGCTGTAAGCTTCTTATCCTTTTCCGTAATAACTTTACTCTTTTTCTCTGGTCCTGCAATAACCTTAGTTATAGCTTCTTCCACAATAGGCATTTCAATTGTCTTTTTATTAGCTCTAGCAGATAAAAGAGCCGCTTCATTCATTAGATTTTCTATATCTGCTGGAGTAAATCCAGGAGTTCTTTTCGCTAATACTTTTAAATCCACATCATCTGCAAGAGGTTTGTTTCTAGCATGAACTTTTAGTATAGCCTCTCTACCTTTAACATCAGGTACTCCAACCATTACTTGACGGTCAAATCTACCTGGTCTTAAAAGTGCTGGGTCTAATATGTCTGGTCTATTTGTAGCCGCAATTATTATTATTCCCTCGTTTACACCAAATCCATCCATTTCTACTAGTAATTGATTTAATGTTTGCTCCCTTTCATCGTGTCCACCGCCAAGACCGGCTCCCCTTTTTCTACCTACAGCATCTATCTCATCAATAAATACTATACAAGGAGATTCTTTTTTAGCTTGTTCAAATAAATCTCTAACACGAGAAGCACCAACACCTACAAACATTTCAACGAAATCAGAACCACTTATACTGAAAAATGGAACTCCAGCTTCTCCTGCCGTTGCACGAGAAAGATAAGTTTTCCCAGTTCCTGGAGGTCCAACCATAAGGATACCCTTTGGTATTCTAGCTCCTAGTTCTATATATTTTCTTGGATTCTTAAGAAAATCTACAACTTCTTGTAATTCTTCCTTTTCTTCTTCTAAACCTGCCACATCATCAAACGTAACTTTCTTATGTTCATCTTCCTTGTGCAGTTTTGCACGACTTTTACCAAATGACATAACACGACTTCCGCCCCCTTGGGACTGTTGCATAAATATGAACCAGAATGCCCCGAATATTAAAATCATAAATATGGTCGGAAGTATTTCAAAGAACCATGGAGTTTTTGCTGGAGGTTGTGCAGTCACCTTTAGCTTTCCTGCTTTTATTTGAGGAAATATATATTCTTGCACCAATGCTTCTGATTTTATTACAGAAGGTATATATGTTTCAAAAGGCTTATTACCTTTTAGTGTTCCAGTTACCTTATTTTCCACAATATCTATCTCAGATATATTTCCCTTTTGAAGCTCTACTATAAAGTCTGATATCCCTATTTCTAATCTTTCTTGTGTTGGCTGACCATAAAACTGCACAATCAAGATTATTACTACGAATATTAGTATGTAAAAGCTAGCTCCCCTAAAAAACTTCTTCAACAGAAGCCCTCCCTTCTATTATTTCACTATACATCTTTTAATTTTATCATATTTTTAAATTTTTAAAAAGGATTCCTTTAGTAAACATGAATTATATGCAATTCTATTATTCCTGTATATAACTCACCCTCAAAATTCTTTCAGAATTTTTTTTCACTTTACCCAAACTACTTCTTCTATAACCTACTACCCATAATATTTCATCATCACTTACTAATATGGGTATTTCACTTCTTTCATCCTTTGGAATTTTTTCATCTATGAAATAATCCTTTAACTTTTTCGTACCATTAAGACCTAATGGTTTGAATTTATCTCCATTACGCCTATTTCTAATAAACAATTCTTTAGTTTCATTAAAATCAAAGTACATATTATATTTACCATTATTAGAAGAATTATATTCATCCATACTTACAATTTCTCCATAAATATATCCATTTAATTCTTCTATATAGATTTTCTTTCCTATTTCCACAGGATATAAGAAATCTTTATTCTTTGAATTTTCTCTTTTTTTAATAACTACTTTTTCATACTTTACTAGGGATATGAGATTTTTAGGTAAATCTATAGTACTTCCACTCCTAGCCATTCCTATAAACTTTATTAGTTCTTCCACATGTTTTTTTTCTATATTTTTCAAATCACTACATATGTATAATATACATTCCCTTATTATTCTTCTCTGAATTGCTTTATGACATTTATTAAATTCTAGTCTATCTATTATTACTTTGCCCACTTCTTCTTTTATTACCCTATTATAAGATTCTTTCACACATTCATCTAAAAATTTTTTGTCTTCTCTTATTAATTCTGATGTTCTAAAGAGTGTTTCTTTTATATTTCTATTAAAATGCTCACTTATATAGGGAATTAATTCTAGTCTTATTCTATTTCTTGTGTATATGGACTCTAAATTAGTTTTATCTATTCGTGGGTTCAAACCATGTCTTTCACAGTATTTTTCTATTTCTTTTCTTCTAATATTTAAAATTGGTCTAATTATTTCATCTCTTTTATAATCCATAGCACAAAGACCTTCTATTCCACTACCACGCATAAATCTCATAAGCATAGTCTCTGCTTGGTCATCCAGATTCTGTGCTACAGCAATTTTCTTTGCCCCTACTTTTCTTAAAACCTCATAAAAATATTTGTATCTTAACTCTCTGCCTCCCTCTTCAAAACTTCTACCCTTCTTTTTACTATATTCCTCTACATTTTCACTATATACATAGCAGGGAATTTTTAATTTAGTACAAAATTCATGAACATATTGAGCATCTTCATCTGCTTCCTTTCCTCTATATTTGTGATTTAAATGAACTCCATATATTTGAATATTATACTTTTCTTTAATTGTAAAAAGTAAGTGTAACAAAGAAATAGAGTCAGGACCTCCTGATACTCCAACTACTATTTTTTCATTAACTTCTATTAAATTATATTCTTCAATGGTTTGCAAAAACTTCTCTAGCATATTTTTAGCCTCACTCTGTATATATTGTAGTACTTCTATACAATTAGTCCAAAATCCTCTTTAAATTCAGGATTAATACACTTAAAAAAAATACGATACTAGATACTAACATATAATTAGCCACCTTGTCTATTTTAAATTTTATTTTTGCCATTCTTATGATTTCATGGCTTTTTTCTAAGGATTTTACTCTCCTCAAAAAACCTTTAAGAGTAATATTTCCATTTAATCCATCCTTTAATAATTTCAATTCTCTAAAATCCATACCAAAGTCTTGGCATTTTCTAATTAAGAGATCTGCATTTCCCTTTCCCTTTATGAAATCATTTTTTAAAATCATATTAATAACTAGCATGGTCAAGCTAAATAGATCATAACTTTCCTCAGCCCGCCTAATTCCTTTGTTAAATTTACTTCTGTCGTACAAGAGGGTAAACTCTCTTAAACTTTCCCCTTTTTTACTCACACCGCCCATATCTATAATCTTTATTTCATTATCATTCATAAGCATTACATTTTCAGCTTTTAAATCTCCATATATATATGCTTTCTTATGGATATACTCAAGAAAAGAACCTATTTCTCCAGCTATTTTCCATATATCCACTTGGTTCAATTCATTTTCTTTTATATATCTCCCTATATTTTTACCATTAAAAAAATCCATTACTATGAAATAATAAACCTTACCTCCCATTTGAAAATCATCCATGTCATAAACATTTGGAGTATAAGAACTTTTTAATTCATTTAAAAACTTATGTTCCCTAGTTATTGAATTTATATCATCCGCCATCTTTAAGGCTTTTATGTTTTTATTATTGTCCATAACCTTATAAACAGCTCCAATTCCTCCTTGGCCTATTTTTTCTATTATTTCATATGTATTTTTATTCCACTTTCCTCTTATAACTTTAATCATAATTTCACCTACATAAAAACTAAACTCTCAATTGATAATTTGAGAGTTTAAATATTTTAGTCTATTGAATATATAAAATGTATTTTTCAGATTACCTACACTATGTTATCTCGAAGGAAACCTTCTTCCAATATTTCTTCCTTTTCATTCTCTATAAGTCTTACTGCACCTTTTATAGCCATGGCCGTAGGAGTAGTTCCTCCGCATTTTAATTCATTTACTTTCACTTTTATTAAATCTAAATCATTAGTAAAATCACATATAACTTTATAATATTCCTCCTCATGAGGAAATCCTATTAGAGCAACTTGACTTTCTCCAACTCTACCTATTAGACTATCTATCAAATCTATGATACTTTCCTTTGCCTTATCCATTCTGTGGACCATACTTGAACTACAATCCATTAAAATACAGCATTTCAAGGATATATTCTCAGATAATTTATCTACATACTCTACAATTTTACTTCTATCCTTAGGACTTATGCCATTCATATTAGTCCCTAATAGTTCTTGTAACTCCTCGTTAACCACATTATGTATAGTCATATTCACAGTCTTTTGAGTCATAACACACATGGTTTGCCCTAATTTTTCCATAGTAGATTTTTCCCACACGCCACCACCTGCATTGGCTATGTTCTCAATCTCCAATAGACACTTCTCATTAGATTCATTTTCCTTTACTATTCCAATAGCATTAACCACTATTCCCTTTTCCTTAGCCAACTTAGATTCATACACAGGATCTCCACCTATATTAGACTTCCCATCCGTAGCTATTATAATTTGTTTTATCCATGTATCATTCATAAATACACCTCCCCTTTATCATAAGTATTTTCCATTTTTTTCATATATTATACTCCCAATTAAGCATCTCATACTTATCTGTCCATATATGAAAAAATATGACCTCTAAAGGTGAGTAGTTTTATTTGATTCACCTACTCTTTTAAAAACCAACAAACTACCGCTATCTACAAGTTTCTATAAATGAAAAATTTTTATAAGATGGAACATCAGTATACATTCCGCTGCAAACAATTATGAACTTTCTACAGTAACTATAATATTTACACTCCATAATCTGATAGTGACTTACCTTATAAAGTATTTTTCATTTATATAAACGCCGTAGATTCACACAAATCTAATTTAAACAAAACAAAACCTTTAGATTAAAAATCTAAAGGTTTTACATACACTATGCACATTGATTAGGAGACCACATTTTAGATACTAAAACGGTCATATCATCCTTTACTTCATTATCATACTTAACTATAGCCTCATCTAATAATTTATCAGCTATATCTTGAGGATTTCTGCTCTTATTGTTTTTCAAGAAGTCTAATACCCACTCCTCTTTATCCGCATCACTAATACCATCTGACATCATGATTACAAAATCACCCTCATCAAGTTTGTATCCAAAGGTTTCTATATCCACATTATTCAAGATTCCAATTGGTAATGAAGTTGATTTTATAGGCTCCACATCTCCATTTTTTCTTTTAATATAGCTAGATGCTGCCCCTATCTTTACAAATTCCACTTTACCTGTGTATAAATCCACCATGGACAAATCCATAGTAGAGAATATCTCGTCAGAGGATTTTAATACTAATATGGAATTTATGGTCTTTATAGCCAAGTCCTTCTCAAAACCCGCTCCCATAAGTTGTTCTAATATATTTATAGTTACTTTACTCTCTTTATTAGCTTTCTCACCAGAACCCATACCATCACTAAGGGCTATCATATGCTTACCCTCTTCTAAATCTAAGAAGGAATAATTATCTCCACAGATCCACCTATTATCCTTAGCAACCCTAGCTACACCTGTTGCTATTCTATACTTATGAGCTTCTTCTAAAACAAATACACACTTATCATCACCTACACTACACATACGCTTTTTACACACCAAGTCCTTTCCTACAACGTCAGACACTAAACCAATTATTTTCTCCTCACACTGTCCTCTGCCATAACATGTCCTTTTTTGTATTTCTATTTCAAACTTATTTTCTTTCTCTAAAACATTTATTTTATCCACTTGAATTTGTGCTTTATCAAAGGCCACGTATAAAGCATCTTCCACATGGGTTAAAAAGTTTACATTATTGTTCATATCCTCAGCTAAATTATTAAATATTTCAGATATGCCTTCAAATTGTTCTCCTACCAGCCTTCTATTTTCTAGAATTTTTTTCTCCCAATGATAATTTAATTTCCAAATTTCAAATCGATCTCGTATAGATTGGGTTAATAGATCTACCTTAATACATCTTTTCTTTAATATTTTAGGAACTTTACTATTTTTCAATGCCCCTTCAGTTTCTAATAGGGAAATACTCTCCACCACTCCATTGTACATGGAATAGAAATTATTTTGCCAACAACTTCTGCACATACCACAATCAGAACATACTTTGCCAGCTACCTCATCAACCATCCTAGAAACTTCTTCGTTATCTATTTTCCTCTCTTTATCTGCTATATTCTTATATGTGGATGCCAAATCTAAAAATGCACTGGAATACTCTTTTAATTTTTTCACACCTATATTCTTTATCTTTTCACTGTATAGACCATCCTCTGTAGTATTGGACCCCACAAAATTCTTTGTATAATCTAATACGGATTTAGGCATAAATAAAAACATTATAAAAGCAATTATCATTTCCTCATGTTGTATAAATACTTCTGTAGTACCATTAACATAAAATGTAAGTATTATATTTCCAAGGAGCATACCCACTATGGATGCCCATTTACCTAGATCCTTAAAAATACCAGAAAGTAGTCCACAAAATCCATATATGCCAACTATATACGGAGCATCAATACTAGACATACTAGTGATAATACCTATAGTTATACCCGTACTAGCTCCAATACTAGCTCCCCCATTATATGCAAATAATATGACTATTAATATTCCAAACATATTTTTAATTTGATAACTTCCAATAAATAAATCCGAAAGACCAGAAATAACAATAGATACAAAAATCCCCATACACACTACTTCTTCATTAGACAATACACTTCTATTAGACCTTTTTAAAAACACAGGTACTGAATAGTAGAGTATGTAAGTAAATACAAAGACTACTAAAGCCTCAAATAGTAACATTAACAGGTCATATAGATATAATCCATTTAAATAAATATATATACTTCCTGATATTAAAATACTTACAGAAGATATGATTCCTATAACATGGGGCTTATAATTTATCTTTTTCATATAATAAAAAACAGAATAAGCTATTATCATTCCAAACATATACTTTCCCATATTGAAATCCATTCCAGTACTAGCTATTCCCCCTAAAACGGATACTGACAAATATACATTTTTTCTATTTTGGCTAACTAAAAAACCAAATAGTGCAATCCCAAAGGGAGCTAGTCCACCTAATATATGAGCTCGTCCCAATAAAAAAGCTCCTATTATGAAAATCACCACATCTTTACTATAAAAATTTTTTAATATATCTGAATTTCCATACTTGAAAACCGAATCTGTAGGGTCTGCATATTGACCGTCATATGAAAATGCATTGTATTTTTCCATTTAATCACCGCCTTCGATTTGTTAGTGCAAATTATATCACGTAGAAATTTAAATTTTTTGTCAACTTAAGGGGGTAATATACAAAGAAATTTTAGACATATGACGATTTTATATAACAGAAATTTACCATTTTACTTTGTTTTTAGATAAAAAATAAAACTATGCTCCATTTTGAGCATAGTTTTTATTGTCATTCTTTGACTATATTAAAATTTTTATGGAATATTTTTTTTAATTTGTCAAATAATATATATTATTTTCTTGAAAAAAGCCTTTTCCCATTACTTAATATAATATTTTTTTACTTATAACGATCCTTTTCAAATACTTCTTTTATATTTTCTTTAGATGCAAGGGCAAGCATAAGTTTAATTCTAGCCTTTTGTCCAGGAAGGCTTCCTCCAAATATAACACCAGCTTGGCGCAATTCTCTACCAGCTCCCTTATACCCATAAGTATCTAATACTCTTCCCATATGACATCTTGAAACCATTACTACTACTGTACCCTTTTCTATGGCATATTTAACTCCATCTACCATTAGAGGTGGGATGTTTCCCCTTCCCATTGCTTCTAGTACAATACCCTTAGCACCTGTATCAACACAATATTTTATTAATCTTGAATCCATTCCTACTGCTGTTTTTATTAAATCTACTCTACTTTCAACAGAATCCGTTTCTATATAAGTATGTTTAGTAATATCTCTATAGAATATTACTTCATCGTTATCAACTATTCCCAAAGGTCCGAATTCTAGTGATTTAAAAGTATCTAATGTTAAAGTATGAGTTTTAGTCACTTCATTTGCTGCATTAACTTCATTATTCATAACCACTAAAACACCTTTATTTTTTGCTTCTTCACTAATAACCGTACATATGGCTGCTGAAATATTACTAGCCCCATCGTAACCTAACTCTGAGTTACTTCTCATAGCTCCTACAACAATGACTGGCTTGTACGTGTTAATAGATAAATCTAGAAAATAGGCCGTTTCTTCTAAAGAGTCTGTCCCATGAGTTACTACCACTCCAGTTATATCGTCCCTTGCTACCAATCTCTTTATTAACTTTGATAATTCAAGCATCTTTTCAGGAGACATATGGGGTCCAGGGATTCTAGCAAGCTCTATCGGTTCTATATCTGCATACTTATCTATATCCGCTACCATGGACATGATTTGTTCTCCAGATAAAGCAGGAATTGCCGCTGATATTTTAGGGTCTATTTTCATAGATATGGTTCCACCAGTAAATACAATAGCTACTTTTTTTCTCATTAATATCCTCCTCTATATACTTTTAAAGTGTCTACCCTTATTTTACTATATAATCAGTTTATTTTTATTAATTTGTCCCAGTTCTTTAATTTGTTAAGTGATTAGTATTTAATTCTTAATTATTTTAATTTTAAGTGAAACTAATTTTAAATATTAACATAATATATTAATTAGGGTGTGAATAAATCAAGAAAAAAATTACTACCTATTCATTTAAAGTTAAATTCTTAAATCGTTCCTGTTTAACTTATACTTTAGGATTTTCCATATGTACTTAACATAAACAAAAAGAGTGAGGTTTTAAATAACCTCACTCTTTTTTTGTTCATATACTAATCCTTCTAAATTATCATATTCACTTATAAGTATTTTATCTTTTCCAATTCTGTCTAATATCCTTTTTAGAATTACAGCCCCTGTATATATAATATCAGCCCTTTTAGGTTGTAATCCTGCCATATGCTTTCTTTCCTCTAAAGTCATTTTCTTTAATTGACCTATAATCATTTCTATATTTTTTATTTCTAACTTAGTATTATGAACCTCATCTTCATCGTAAATCATCATTTTTTTATCCATAGATGCCATAGTTGTAGCTGTACCACCTATACCCACAACCCAATCTATAGGTTTATCCTTCATATTACCTATTATATCTTTTATACTTTCATCTATATAATCTATAAGTTTTTCTTCTTCTCCCTTTGTAACCAATTCATTTTTAATGAATTTTTCTGTTAATCTAACGGCTCCTATATCTATACTTTCCAATAGTTTAATATTTTTTCTATCTCCATAAATAAACTCTGTACTTCCGCCACCAATATCTATTATGAGAATATTCCCCACTTCATCTAGGCCCATTATAACACCTAAGTATCCTAATCTAGCCTCTTCTTTACCTTCTATTACATGGACTTTTTTACCTGTTCTACAAAGTACAGCATCTACAAATTCATTTCTATTTTTAGCATCCCTAACAGCACTAGTAGCTATTATTGGAATGTTTTTAATCCCTTTATTCTCTGCCATGGATACAAATTCTTCTATAGCATCCACACTAATTTTTATTCCTTCTTGAGACAAACGTCCTGTATGATCAACCTTCTGTCCAATTCGAGTACTATTTAATGTTTTTTTTCTATATATTTTACCCTCTTTTTCTTCCCATAGGAGAAGCCTTATGGAATTAGTTCCCACATCTATAGCTCCATATTTATCCATGTTAAACACCTCTTAGTATTTGGATTAAGGATAGTTACTCCATATAACTAACCGTTCCTTTACATTATAAAACCGAGACAAAATGTCTCGGTATTATTATTTAGATACTTCTCTTTGCTCCATGTCCATTTGAACGTCTAGAAGCCTTCATAGATTTCTTTGAATGTTGTTGTCTTTCATCACTATCTTTTAAGAATTGAGAAAGCTTATCCTCAAAACTCAAACCTCTCTCTTGTGGTTTCTTTTTCCATTGAGGACCATCCTGTTTCTTAAATCTCTTTGGCCTATTACCACTAGCGGCATTGGCATTAGCATTATTAGTTTTAGGCATAGCCTTTCTAATAGATAAACTTATTTTCCCCTTTTCATCTAAACCAATGATTTTAACCTTAACCTTTTGGTTTTCCTGTAAATGAGAAGCTATATCCTTTACATATCCATCTGCCACCTCTGAGATATGGCATAAACCTGTCTTTCCTTCTGATAGTTGAATAAAAGCACCAAAGCTAGTTATACTTGTAACAGTGCCCTCTACAACTTTACCTATTTCAACGGGCATAAGTAAAATCTTCCTCCTTTTAAATAATAAACAATTGCTGATACAATTATATGTCATATTTATAATAGTGTCAATATAAGTAAGTTCTAAGGTTTTATGGATTTATTTGCATCTATGTATATAATTTCATTTTTCTTAACCATTTTTAGTTCTTCCCTAGCAACCCTTTCCACATACTCTATACTATTACTGTTTTCATACTCATATTCTAAGGATTTCTTAGTCTCCTTTAAACCTTCTAATCTTTCCTCTAGAATTATTTTTTCTTGCTCTAATCTATGTATTTTTACTTTGCAATATGCAAATGTTCCTCCTACATATAATAACAATAATGCCAAAATTATATGCAAAACTTTAATTTTTTTTCTTTTTCTCTTTTGCATACTTTAACCACTCCTAGCATTTTATACATCTATTTACTAGAACAATTCTATATACACAAAAAAAATCCTCTTTATTTTTTATCTTTAATGTACTTTAGGTATTTTTTCGTATCTTTCATTACCCTATTTGGTATCCTTTTTATTCTCTTTAATTTTCTCACATGGGGCTTTGTGATTTTTTTTACCTTCCTAATAGGAATTTTACCTATTTGGAATAGTTTTTTTATAGGATTAACTACTAATTTTATAATAATCTTTTTTAGCTTAATCAAAAATTTTACTATACAGGTAATTATGATCTTACTCAAAAGCAAATTATAAGACAGGGCCCCTACTAAAAAGCCTGCTATAGTATAAAATCTTATTTGACCTTCATTTCCAAATACTAATACTAGCGTGGCTATTATAGATATAAGTATCCAAAATATAAAATCCTCTACCATAGTAGCTATCTTCTTAGGTGAGAATATGAGCCTAAATATACGATATAGATCATATATAAATCCAATAATTATTCCACCATATAAAGTCACTAAAAACACGTAGGTCTGCTCAGATACATATGTCAACATACAATCACCTCTTAAAAAAAATAACCGCTAGGCGGTCATCTGTTATTTTTTAAATTTCTCATGTTAACTCTATGATTTCATGAGTCTATCTATTATTTAAACATCTTACCTAAGAAACCTACTCCTTTGCTTCCTAATGAATCCTTATCTGTATATACCATAGAATCTACAGTTCCCTTAACAACCACATTTCCATCTTCTAGATTTAATTTATTCATATCTAACTCACTACCTCTTATAGTTAAAACCCCTCTAATAGTCTCTAGTATTACAGTATTTTCATCAAAGCTATGAACATGTTCAACTCCGGACACACTTATTTTTTCTCTATCTTCAAGAATAATATTTTGACTTCTTCCCTTTATACTTCTTCTTTCTTCCATATTATCACCCTTCTTAAAGCCTTCTTCTTAATTAAAGTTATGAAAAAATATGGACTTTTATTACAAAAAATCATACTTTGTATGATTCGTTATGGAACCCTATGGTTCCCGTAGGCGTACACTAAAGTTGCTGAACACCCTCCTTCAAAGAGGAAGTGGAATTCTTCCTCCACATCCCTTGTTTTTTTGCTTTTGGAAAGTTTATGAAAATTTATTATTTCTTTGTAAGTAGAAATAAAAAGAAACCTAACATTAGATTTCTAAGTTAGGTTTCTACTTAATTACTTCATACATGGTCTTAGAGGTTTCCTTAGTTACATGTTCTAATAATTCTAAAACCTTTATAACAGATTCTCTTTCACCATATGTAATACTTATATTATCATTTATATTCACTTCCGAAGAAGGTTTGGCCAATTTATCGTTTATTTTTACTCTTCCTTGTTCACAGGCTTCCTTTGCTACAGTTCGCCTCTTAATCAATCTAGAATTTTTAAGAAATTTATCTAGTCTCATTATTTCCTCCTATATGACAAAAAGCCTTCCTCTAGAAAAACTCTCAAGGCTGACTTTTTTAATAATATCTTATATATTACAATAAAAAAGCAGGCTAGCTGCTTTTTTTATTATAATCTATTAAGCATTTACCATATCTTTTAATGCTTTTCCTGCTTTGAATACAGGTGCCTTAGAAGCTGGGATTTCAATTACTTGTTCTGGATTTCTTGGGTTTCTTCCTTGTCTAGCTTTTCTTTCTCTAACATCGAAAGTTCCAAATCCAACTAATTGAACCTTTCCTCCGTCAACTAATGCTTCTTCAACGCTTTTCATAAATGCATTTAATGCCGCCTCAGCATCCTTCTTAGTTAAACCAGCCTTGTCAGCCATGCTTGCTACTAATTCCGCTTTATTCACAGTAATTTCCTCCTCTTATTTAGAATACGTATATGCATATTCTATCTTTTATTTGAAAATCCTTCTTTTAACTAGTATTTTTTATGTTTTTTATGTTTTTATGTATGTTTTTCTGATTTTTTTGCTTCATCCCATAGTTTGTCCATTTCTTGCAAAGACATGTCCTTAAGGTCTTTCTCTTGTATTTTAGCACATTCTTCAATAAATGCAAACCTTTCTATAAACTTTTTTGTAGTTCTATTTAAGGCAATTTCCGGGTCTACCTTTAAAAATCTTGCCACATTTACAACAGCAAATATTAAATCTCCTAGTTCTTCTTCTATTCTTTCCTTTTTCTGTGATTTGTAAATTTCTAGTAATTCACCTAATTCTTCATGAACTTTTCCTATGGCATCTTCCACTTTATCCCAGTCGAAACCTACACCAGCAGCCTTCTTTTGTACCTTATAACTTTTAATCAATGCAGGCAAACTCTTTGGAATTCTCTTTAAACCTTCCGTATAACTTTCCTCTTTTTTCTCCTCACGTTTAATCTCTTCCCAGGTTGTTATTACTTCATCTGAATTTTGAAGATTTAAATCTTTAAATACATGAGGATGTCTAGATACTAGTTTTTCACTAATTCCTTTAATTATGTCATTTAAAGTAAACTCATAATTTTCACGGGCTATTTGAGCATGAAATACCACTTGTAAAAGTAAATCTCCAAGTTCTTCTTCAAGTAACATGGAATCTTTCTCTTCTATGGCTTCCACTACTTCATAAGCTTCTTCAATTACGTAAGGCTTTAAACTTTCATGACTTTGCTCTCTATCCCAAGGACAACCATCTTCACTTCTTAGTAATTTCATTATATCCACTAAATCACTAATATTTCTAGGGTTTTTTATATTATTTTCGATTTTTGGTACATATATACTAGTCAAATAGTCATAATCATCTAAATGATCCATTTCATATAGCTTTACATGATGTATTTTTTCTATACCTTCAATTCCAGCTCCCCTTATAACTATGATTTCATGGTCATCATTATAATATTCCATCATTTTAAGTTTTACATTAGAAGCTGTAATTTTATCATATACTTGAGTTACTATAACATTAGTTCTAGTATTAGGTATTTGATAATCTAATCTTAAGGCATCTACTATAGTTAATCCTTCCACAGGATCCTTTTTAAGGACATAAAGCATAGCCTCTATAAAACTGCTAGATTCTATATAATCTATATCTATACCCTTTTCATCTAAAAGGGTCACAGTAGATTCAGCTACAAAGGGGCTACCTGGCACTGCGTAAGTTATTTCATCCTCTTTAAGTAAATTTAATATGGTATCTACTATACTTTCATATACCCTATTAAAATCTTCTGTTTCTTCGTAAATATGGTCAAAAGTTTCATATTTTATTCCTATTTCATCTAAATATTTAACTACAGGATGTTTTTTAGTTCTTAAATATACTTTTTTTGATTCTTTTAGTTTATCTAAGGCCCCTATAGTCAAGTAATTTTTGCTTCCTGGCCCTAATCCTACAACAGTTAATTTATTCAAAAAATCACCTTCTCATTTTCTTCTAGGTTGTTTTATTTCTTTAGTAGTCCTATTTTATTTAATATTTTACTTATTTTACTTCCTCCTGGAACCATCTGAAAATCTTCACTTGTTACAGCTCCTAAACATAGTAACATGAATATATATATAACTCCACCTGTTGCCACACCACCTAATGTGGCTATTTTGTTTCCTACAAAGTTTATTATTGTATTATATATAAACATTACAGAAATAGCCATAGCTCCTACAGCCACTACAGGTTTTATAACAAAATTCACAAGACTAAATTTAGTTTTAGTATATTTCTTCACATATATGAAGTTTAATATACTTGCCACTAAATAGGCTGCCACAGTTCCTGCAGCTGCTCCTTTAACATTAATAGCAGGTATAGCTGTTAAAGTATATGTGAAAGCTATCTTAAAAATAGCACCTATAAACAAGTTAATCACAGGTATTATTGGTTTTCCTAATCCTTGAAGTATGGCTGTAAATGTTTGAACTAAAGTTAAAAATATTACTCCCCAGCCTAGAACTTTAAGAACTTCTGCTGCACTAGCTGCACTATCCATTTGAAGTGGGTATAAAAGCAACATTATAGGCTTAGCTAAAATCACTAGTCCAATGGCTGCTGGCAATCCTATTAGAAGTGCTACCCTAGTACCTGCTAACACAGTCTCTTCTAATCCCTTATGATCATTTTTCTTATAAAAATGAGATATGGCTGGTACTAAACTCATGGCTAGAGCTACAGTTAAAACTTGTGGTAAGTTTATAAGTGGCGCTGCCATACCAGTGAACTGTCCATATAAGCTATTTGCCACATCTTGAGTATATCCTATGGCAGTTAATCTTCTCATTACTAATGCTGCATCTATAGTGTTCATTACAGGAAGTATAGCGGCTCCTATAGTTATAGGTATGGCTATAGCTAAAATTTTCTTAATTATGTAAGATGCACTCTCTTCCTTGCCTTTAATTCCATTTTGTATTCCTATTAGTATTTTCCCTTTTCTCTTATAATATATAACCATTACTATTAAAGTTCCAGTTATGGCTCCTGATGCGGCCCCAAATGAAGCTCCTGCTGCTGCCACTTCTATTCCCTTTGGAAGTAAAAACATGGCTAGAGCTATTCCTATTACAACCCTACCAAACTGTTCAAATATCTGAGATATGGCCGTTGGAAACATATCTTGAAGACCTTGAAAATAACCTCTAAAAGCTGCCATAACAGGCACAAATAAAAGTGCTGGTGATACAGCCAACATGGAATAATATGCCTTATCATTTTTAATAAAACCAACTAATGTTTTAGCTCCAAAGAACATTATGGAAAATGTTACTATTCCCACTATTAATAATAGCCTAAATGATACTTTAAATATTCTATGAGCTCCATATCTATCTCCAACAGCATTTTTTTCTGCCACAAGTTTAGATATGGCGGTAGGAATTCCTGCAGTGGATACAGTAAGCAATAATACATATATAGGATAAGATGCCTGATAATACCCCATACCTTCTGATCCTATTATATTTCCAAGTGGAATCCTAAAAAATGCTCCCATTATCTTTACTATTATCCCCGCTGCCCCTAGTATGGCAGCTCCCTTTAAAAACGATTTATTACTCATCAAAAATCCTCCATATTTCATATTTAACAAATATATTATATCAGATTGTAGCACAAATAAAAAAGCCATACTTCGTATAGATATGCTACTTCTAATTTAAACATACATAGCCTCTTACCTATGAAGTGAAATAAATCAAAAATTCTTGAAAGTGTGGAACATCACAACATCTTATGATGTAAACAATTGCGAACCTTCCACCGAGTGTATAAGATTCATACTGCATAATGTGATAGTGACTTCACTTGAAAGAATTTTTGATTTATTTCACTGAAATGGGTTCACATGAGCATCTACTAAAAAAGTAGTAGCCAAGGAGGCTACTACTTTTATTATGTATTATTGTTCCATTTGTTTTCCTAAAAAACTAGCTGCTGTTTCAGCAGTTTTTAATTCAATCTCTCCTAGTTCTTTGTCTTCGTCCTTAGACATGAGTACTACTGCACCGATGGCGTCTCCTTGAGTAATTATAGGAGCTATAATTTGGGAAGAATATTTTTGTTCATCACTAAAATCCGACGTTAATGGATAAACCTTTTCTTTTCCTACTGATAATGTAGGCTTTCTATCCTCCATTATTCTTTCAAAGGCTTTACTTACTCTTTTTTCTAAGAACTCTTTTTTAGAACCTCCAGCTATGGATATAATCGTATCCCTATCAGCTACCATTGCCATACACCCTAAAGAATCACTTAAGGCTTCTGCGTATTCTGTAGCAAACTCGCTTAATTCTCCTATAGGTGAATATTTCTTTAAAATAACTTCTCCATCTCTATCAGTAAATATTTCTAAAGGATCCCCTTCTCTTATTCTCAAAGTTCTTCTTATTTCCTTTGGAATTACCACTCTTCCTAAATCATCAATTCTTCTAACAATACCTGTTGCTTTCACAATAACTTCCCTCCTAGTACTGTAATTAACTTTTATTATTCCATCATCTTATAGGTATATTATTTTACTCTTATACTTTTTTTATACATGGTTGGAAATCTTTTATTATTAAAAAGTTTATTTCAAAAAAACTTACTTTTTTCCATGAATCATGTGAAATTTTTCCTCATATTACAATTATAATTTTATATTTTTAAACATAAAAAAGGCATACTTTGTATGCTTCGCTATGGAACCCTATGGTTCCCTTCGACGCAATCGAAGTTGCTGAGCCCCCGCCTTCAAAGAGGCAGAGGAATCCTTCCTCTACAACCCCTTAATTTTTTATTTATATACAGTTTTAAAAAATTATAATTTCCTAATAAATAAAAAATAGCCTATATATAGGCTATTTATCTTGTTCTTTTTATTCCTTTTTATCTTCTTCTTTATTTTCCTCTGCTTTTAATTCATATTTTTCTACTTTATATTCTTTCTTTAATGATTCTAATTTATTCACTATGCTTTCATCTGTTAGTTTACTTTTTATTTCTTCTTTAACATCTTCAAACTTTATTACTTCATTTTTTTTCTCTTCAACTTTAATTATATGATATCCGAATTGAGTTTTAACTAAATCACTAATTTCACCTGGCTTTAATGAAAATGCTGTTTGTTCAAACTCAGGAACCATAACTCCCTTAGGGAAGAATCCTAAATCTCCACCCTTTGTAGCTGAACCTGGATCTTTAGAAAATTCTGTTGCAAGGGCTGCAAAATCTTCTCCAGCCTTTAACTTTTCAAGTATTTCTTTAGCTTTATCTTCTTCACTTACAAGTATATGTCTTGCTCTAACTTGTTCTATATTATATGTGGCACTATTTTCATCATAATATTTCTTTAATTTTTCATCGTCTAAACTTGTATCAGCAATTACCTTCTCTTGGAATTTTTTAGCATAAAGACCACTTCTAATTACCTGTTCTTTAACAAATTCTTCATCCATATCATTTTCCTTTAAGAACTCATTAAAGTCTTGATCTTTTCCTATACTTTCTTTATATTGTTCATATTCCTTTTGTACTTCTTCATCTGTTATTTGAATTTTTTCCTTTTCCATATATCTTTTGATAACTTCATCATTAATCATTTTTTCTAATACATTTTCTTCAACTGCCTCAAGGAATGTTTTTCCCCCTATGTCCACAGTCCAAATCTTGTCTCCGTACATTTGCTCATATCTCTTTTTAAATATGGAAAGTTGTCTCTCGTATAAATCTTTCTTTATATAAGTATCTCCTACTTTTGCCACAGCATCAGCTGGTGGTTTTTGAGTACACGCTACTGAGAATACCAATGCCAATATTAAAGTTAATATGAGCATTGACTTCTTTTTTAATTTCTTAAAATTCAATTTAATCGCTCCTTTGTCATTAGTGATTATTAGTTAAAGTCTATATTAAAAGCATTACTCCTTTAACATACTTATACTAGGTATTATATATTAATTTACTTTTTCTGCAAACTATCTATTTTATCTAATAGTTGCTTTAAGTCACTATATTTTCTAGCATCATTATAGTATTTTAGCCTAATATAAGGTTCTTTTCCCCCATTTATCTCTATTCTATTTTTATAAAAACTTATTAACTCTGCTAAAATCATAGGATTCATATATTTTGCATCCTTGAATATTAACTTAGCATGAGTTTTAGTTTCAGATATATTTATAATGCCCAGTTTCTGAGCTATGGCCTTCATATAAGCTATATCAATCAAGTTCGAAACTGCCTTTGGCAGAGTACCAAATCTATCTAAAACTTCTTCTTCAACTTCTTCTGCATCATCTTTAGACCTTATGGTTGCAATCCTTTTATATATTTCTAGTTTATGCTTTTCATCTTGTATATATCTACCTGGTATGAAAGCATTTATATTTATTTCTACACTTGTTTCTATCTCATCTTCTACTTCTTCACCCTTTAATTCTTTTACTGTTTCTTCTAAAAGCTTACAGTATAAGTCATAACCTATAGCCGACATATGACCATGTTGCTCTCCACCTAGTAAGTTTCCAGCACCTCTAATTTCTAGGTCTCTCATGGCTATTTTAAAACCAGATCCAAATTCTGTAAACTCCCTTATGGCTCTAAGTCTCTTTTGCGCTATTTCCGTTAATATCTTATCTTTTTCGTAAGTTAGGTATGCATAGGCCCTTCTATTAGTTCTACCAACTCTACCTCTTAACTGATAAAGCTGAGATAGTCCCATTTTGTCAGCATCATATATAATAACTGTATTCACATTAGATATATCTAATCCCGTTTCAATTATAGTGGTACATACTAACACATCATATTCTTTTTCCATAAAATCTAACATTACATTTTCTAATTCCTTTTCACCCATTTGTCCATGGGCTACACCTACTTTAACTTCTGGTAATAGATTCATTAGATCTAATGCTATTTTTTCTATTCCCCTTACCCTATTGAATACAAAATATACTTGACCACCTCTGTTTACCTCTCTTAATATGGCCTCCTTTATCATATCTTCATTATATTCCATAACATAAGTTTGTACTGGATGTCTATCCTCTGGAGGATCTTCAATTACACTCATATCCCTAAGACCAATTAAAGACATATGAAGGGTTCTAGGAATAGGTGTGGCCGTTAAAGTAAGTACATCAACATTCTTTCTAAGCTGCTTTAGTGCCTCTTTGTGTTGCACCCCAAATCTTTGTTCTTCATCTATTATTAATAATCCTATATCTTTAAAATGTAAATCCTTAGATAGGATTCTATGGGTTCCTATTATCACATCCACATTTCCTACCTTTAATTCTTTTATGGTCTTTTGTTGTTGTTTAGCTGTTCTAAATCTACTTAAGACTTCCACATTTACAGGGAACTTTTTAAATCTTTCACTTAAAGTATTGTAATGTTGTTGCGCTAATATGGTAGTAGGAACTAAAAAAGCCACCTGTTTTCCATCCATAACAGCTTTAAATATGGCCCTTATGGCAACTTCCGTTTTTCCATATCCCACATCACCACATAAAAGCCTATCCATTGGCATTTCTCTCTCCATGTCTCCTTTTATTTCTTCTATACATCTCAATTGGTCTTGAGTTTCTTCATAGGGAAACATGTCTTCAAACTGCCTTTGCCATGTGGTATCCTTATCAAATTTATGTCCCTTAGCAGTTTTTCTTATGGCACTTAATCTAAGAAGTTCATTGGCCATATCTACTATGGCTCCCCTAACTTTCGCCTTAGTTTTTTTCCATTCAGAACCGCCTAATTTATTTAACCTAGGTTTAACTGCATCTGAACCTATATATTTTTGAACCATATCCATTTGTTCTATGGGAACATATAATATATCTTCACCTAAGTACTTTACCTTTAAATAGTCCTTTTTAGCTCCTTGAACACTTAATTGTTCTACCCCAATATATTTTCCTATACCGTGGTTTTCATGGACCACATAGTCTCCTACCTTTAAATCAGTAAAAGATTTAATGGGCTTGCCATTTTTTTTCTTTTTACTTCTTCTCTTCTTCTTTACAGCACCATATATTTCCTTCTCCGTAAGAAGTAATATTTTATTTTTTACATATTCAAATCCACTACTTAAGCTACCCTCTAGAATAATTATTTGTCCTGGTTGAATAGAAACATTAAAATCTTTAAAATATGTGGACTCTAAGTGTGCTTCTTCTAAGGACTCTTTAATTGCTTGTACCCTATCTAAAGTAGATGCCAATAGAATAATTTTGTATCCATCATATTTAAAATTTTTAATTTCCTTAGAGAGTAATTCCCTTTTTCCATTTAATACAGGTGCCATTTTAGACAATAGATTAATCTTTTTTAAAGGGACTAGTTTATCGTCTTTTTTAGGCAAATTATTGAATATGAAAATCTTCTTTTTTTCTATACTCTCTACCACATCATCATAAGTTACCATTATATTTGCTTGATTTGGTAATACTTCACCCTTTTCTAACAAAACCTTAAAGGACTCTCTAAATTCTTCATTTATAAATTTAGCCCTTTCTTCCACACGGGAAGGTTCATCTATAAATATGAAACTATCATCACTCATATAATCTGTTACTAAATTAGTTTCTTCATAAAAATAATTCAAATAATTTTGTATACCTTGTGGAAGAATCCCATTTTCTAGTTGTTCTATTAGGCCTCTTATCTTACTTCTTAGATTATCCTTCGGACCCTTTTTTAATTTCTTTAGATGATTTTTCATCTCACTTTCAAGCTTATCTATAGAGTCTTTATAGTCCATATCTATTAAAACTTCATTAGCTGGCTCTACACTTATCTTTTTTAATTTTTCTTTAGATAATTGGGAGTTTATATCAAAAACTCTTATAGAATCTACTTCATCATCAAACAATTCAATCCTGTAGGGCAATTTACTATGAAAAGAATATATATCTATAATTCCACCTCGTACACTAAATTGTCCCTTACCTTCTACCATAGATGCTTGTTCATAACCTAATCTTAAAAGCTTTTTAATAATCTCATTTCTCTCTATTATCTGACCATACTCTAATGAAAATATACTTTTATTAAATTCTTCCCTAGGAATAAGTCTATATAATAGACCTTCAATAGAGGAAACTAATATGGAAGGTTTCTCTCCATTGATACTAATTAACCCCTGTAGCCTTTCTTCTAGATTTTCATGGCTATGGGCATCATAATTGTAAAATAAAATTTCCTTGTTAGGAATCAGGTTAACGTTTTCATCTATAAAAAACTTTAAATCTTCAACTATTTGTTTTGCCTTTATCTGGCTATGAGTAATTATTAAACACTTTTTCTTGTTAAGTTTATATAAAGAAGATACTATATGAGAAATCTGAGAATCTATGGTACCACCTATTTGTATTGGACTCTCTAGCATATTTACTGAATCTTGTATCTCTTCATAAGCATCTATTTTTCTTATCTCATTAATAAAAACATTGTCTTTCAATAAAACCATCACCTCACAAAGTCAAATAGACCTAGCCCAAATTTTTCATATTTGGGCTAAATCCTTTAACCATTATATCTATTCATTGCTAAATCAATTCCATCTTTTATTATGAATTCTACAGAATCTGCTGCCTTATCTATAATTTCCTCTATTAGTGGTTGTTGTTCTTTTGAAAATTTTCCTAAAACAAAATCTGCAAGTTTTCCATATTCAGGCTTTCCTATGCCTATTCTTATTCTTGGGAATTTATCCGATACTAATTCATATATTATGGATTTCATACCATTGTGGGTTCCAGCACTTCCTTTCATTCTTATTCTCATTTTCCCCACTTCCGTATCTATATCATCATATATTACAATTATTTTAGATATATCCACTTTGTAATAATCTACTATTTCTTTTAAGCTACGTCCACTTAAGTTCATGTATGTAATAGGTTTTACTAGCATAACCTTTTCATTGTTTATTCTTCCCTGTCCTATTACAGCTTTATGTTTTACTTTATTAATATCTATATTATTATTTTCTGCAATTTTGTCTATAACATCAAACCCAACATTGTGTCTAGTCTTATTATATTCTTTTCCTGGGTTTCCAAGACCAACTATTACGTACACTCTTATCACTCTCCTAAATATTCAACTCTTTAATTATATCATAGTTAGGTAATAATCCTAAAATAGTTTAACCTTATTAAGTCACCTATATTTACTATGACACTATTACAGTAGTATTATATTTATCTTTTTAAAAAAACAAAAGTGGAAGAACAAGTCTTCCACTTTTTATTAATCAAATAACTTACTTACAGATAAGTTTTCATATATTCTCTTTATAGCCTCAGCAAATATTCCTGCCACTGATAGACAGTTTATATTTTTTATTTTCTTATCATCATCAAGTTCAATAGTATCAAGTAATACTAATTCATCAATTTCAGAATTGTTAATTCTCTCTATTGCTGGTCCTGATAATACAGGATGAGTACAGCATGCATAAACATCTTTAGCTCCAAATTCCTTTAAAGCACTAGCCGCATTAGTAATAGTTCCTGCTGTATCTATCATATCATCTATTAATATTACATTTTTACCTTCTATATCGCCTATAATATTCATTACTTCTGATACATTAGCCTTAGGTCTTCTCTTATCAATTATAGCTATAGGTGCATCTAAGTATCCCGCAAAGTTTCTAGCTCTAGTTACACTTCCTAAGTCTGGAGATACTACTACTAAATCTTCAATGTTTCTTTCTCTGAAGTGCTTAGCTAATATTGGTACACCTAAAAGGTGATCTACTGGAATTTCAAAATATCCTTGGATTTGTGCAGCATGTAAATCCATAGTAAGTACTCTGTCTGCTCCTGCTGCCGTAATTAAATCTGCTACTAATTTTGCTGTGATTGGATCTCTAGCTTTTGCTTTTCTATCTTGTCTTGCATATCCATAATAAGGAATAACTGCATTGATTCTTCCTGCAGAAGCTCTCTTTAATGCATCTATCATTATTAAAAGCTCCATTAAATTATTATTTACAGGTTCACAAGTTGATTGAATTACAAATACATCTGCACCTCTTACAGTTTCATTTATATTTACTGAAATCTCGCCGTCACTAAAAGTTCCAACGTGAGCATCTCCTAATTCAATTTCTAACTCCTTGCAAATTTTAGAAGCCAATTCTTTAGATGCATTTCCTGCAAATACTTTGATCTTTTGTCTATTAGTATTCATTTAATATCCTCCTTAGGCTATTTGTTTTTTAGAAGTCCTTTTCTTTCTACCCATCCTTCTATATTTCTTTGCTTTTGCCTAGCTACTGATAAAGCTCCCTCTGGAACTTCTTTAGTTATAGTAGAACCTGTAGCAATATAAGCACTTTCTTTTATAGTTACTGGAGCTACTAAGTTACAATTACTTCCCACAAAAGCATTGTCCTCAACTATGGTTTTATGCTTATTCTTCCCGTCATAGTTAACAAATACTACTCCACAACCTATATTAACACCTGAGCCAACTTCCGCATCTCCTATATATGCTAAATGGGATGCCTTAGAATTATCTCCTATAGTTGCATTTTTAACTTCAACAAAGTCTCCTATTTTAGCTTTTTTACCTATTTTACTATTAGGTCTTAAATATGCATATGGTCCTACAGTAGTTTCTTCATCTACAAAACTGTCTATTATAGTAGAGCTTTGAATTTCCACATTATCCTTAATAATAGAGTTTTCAATTCTAGTATTATGTCCTATAGAGCATTCATTCCCAATAATAGTATTACCCTTTATTATTGCACCTGGATAAATTATAGTGTCTTGCCCAATTTCCACTTGAGCATCTATATATGTATTATTAGGGTCTATCAATGTAACTCCACTTTCCATTAGTTTGTTTAATGTTCTGTCTCTCATTATCTTCTCAGCTGCGGCCAACTGAACTCTTGAGTTTACTCCTAAGATTTCTTCCATATCCTCTAATACATAAGAACCTACTTTATGTCCTTTGTCATTTAGTATTCCTACTACATCTGTTATATAATATTCCTTTTGACTATTATTATTATTTAATAAGTCTAAGGATTCTTTTAAAAGCTTTGCATCATATAAATACATTCCAGAATTTATTTCAGTAATCTTAAGTTCCTCTTCATTTGCATCCTTGTGTTCAACGATTTTTTCCACATACCCTGCTGTATCCTTTACAATTCTTCCATATCCATAAGGATTATCCACATGAGCTGTCAAAACTGTAGCTGATAATTTATTTTCCTTATGATAGTCTATCATTTCTCTTAGTGTGTCTGCTTTAATCAAAGGAGTATCCCCATATAATAAAAGAACATAACCTTCATCTTTAATATATTCTTTTGCTTGCAAAACAGCATGACCAGTGCCTAATTGTTCCCTTTGCAGAACAAAATGTACATCATCTTTAACCGTTTCTTTTACCTTGTCTGCACCATGGCCTATTACCACTACTGTTTCTTCACAATCCGAACATTTAGCCACATGTATAACATGTTCTACCATAGATTTTCCACATACCTTATGCACTACCTTTGGAAACTTAGATTTCATTCTAGTTCCTGCACCAGCTGCTAATATAATTGCTGTAGTCTTTTCCATTTATAATCACTCCCTATTATACATCATTTATATATACTATAGAACACAAAACTTTATTTTTCGACAAGTTCTATGTCCTTATTTTTTCCTTTTTTTCGATAAATAGTATATCACTTTTCATACCATATAACCAACAATAAACTTAATATTTAAAAATTTTTTAAGACAAATGTTAAGTATTCATCATTTAAACCCAGATTATATGCAATAAAAAAAACCTTATTGATGAGAACTATAATAAGTATTTCCATCATAAAGGTTTTTAATTTAAAAATATCAGGCTTGTACATTACTCATCTTGGCTTAATTTTGCCTTTTCATAAGCATCAAATATTTTGTCTTGTAATCTAGATCTAGTTTCTGAGTTAATAGGATGAGCTATATCTCTAAAATCACCTTCTCCTATTTTTCTACTAGGCATAGCAATAAATAATCCATTTAGTCCTTCTATTATTTTAATATCATGTACAACAAATTCATTATCGAAAGTAACTGACACTATCCCTTTCATTTTTCCTTCATCCTGGATTTTCCTTACACGAACATCTGTAACTTGCATCCCTTTTACCTCCTTCCTGGTCTCATACAAAATAAGCTATTTAACATGTTCTCCAAATATTTTTTATTTCCTTCTTTATTTTCAAAAATATTTAAAAAATTTTAACTTTTTGAATAAAAAAAATTATATTTTTAAATATTCTTTATTTTCAAAACAATGTTTTGTAATTATTGTTAATTCTCTTATATATCATTTCCCTTGATAAAAAAGGCATGCTTCATATGCTTCGTTATGGAACCCTATGGTTCCCGCAGGCGTCTGCTATCGCGATCTGAACACCTTCCTTTAAAGAGGCAGGGAATGTTCCCCCACCCCCTTGATTTTTTACTTATCCATAGTTTTGAAAATTTATAATTTCCTAGTAAGTAAAAAAACTAAGCTAAATACTGCTTAGTCTTTTCTGTAATTAGATATATAATTTTTACCCCATTTATCCATTTGTTCTAATATAGGCATTAATTTTTGACCTTCTTCGGATAAGGAGTATTCTACCATGGGAGGAATTTGATTATAAATTTTTCTATTTATTAATCCATCTTCTTCTAAAGTTCTTAATTGTTGTGTTAACATTTTTTGTGTGATTTTCGGAATGATTCTTCTAAATTCATTAAATCTTATAACTTCATGATTTCCTAGGTTCCACAATATAAGGCCTTTCCATTTTCCACTTATTAATTCTAAAGTTACTTCTATTTCACATCTATAATTACTACAACTCACTTTATTAGTTCTATCTTTAGGCATATTTTATTATATTCACCATCCTTTGAAAATTTTTTTTAGGAATTTGTCCAGTGTAATAACAATAGGCAACCCCTATTATATCAGTATTTTAATAAATTATAGTTTTTCCATTAGTTTCCTTTTTGAAACTATCCTACTAAAAAGTGCCCTCTTCGCACAGGTTTATTATATTTGTATAATGAATCATGTGCTGAGGCACAGAAAGTTATATTTAATAAAAAAACAACTAAAAAAATTATATCATAAAATGAATGGAGGAATGAACATGGCAAGATTCACAATACCAAGAGATGTTTATTTTGGAGAAGGAGCAATAGAAGAATTAAAGAATTTAAAAGGGAAAAGGGCTGCCATAGTAATTGGTGGTGGTTCAATAAAGAGAAGTGGAGCATTAGATAAAATAGAAGGATATTTAAAAGAAGCTGGAATGGAAACTACACTTATAGAAGGGGTAGAATCAGATCCATCAGTTGATACCGTAATGAATGGCGTAAAAATAATGCAGAAATTTGAACCAGATTGGATAGTTGGAGTAGGTGGAGGTTCACCTATAGATGCGGCAAAAGCTATGTGGATATTTTACGAATACCCACAATTTACATTTGAAGAAGCTGCAAAACCATTCTCCCTACCAGAGTTAAGAACAAAAGCGAAATTTGCAGCAGTAACAACAACTAGTGGAACTGGTACAGAAGTTACATCATTCTCAGTGATAACAGATAATAAAACTGGAGTAAAATATCCAATAGCTGATTACAATATAACACCAGACATAGCAATAGTAGATACTGATTTAGCTCAAACAATGTCACCAAAATTAGTAGCACACACAGGAATGGATGCATTAACTCATGCTTTTGAAGCATACGTGTCAACAGTAAGAACAGTATTTACAGATGCACTAGCAATGAAATCTATTGAAATGATGAAAGAGAACTTAGTAAAGTCATTTGAAGGAGATACAAAAGCAAGAAGTGAAATGCACTTAGCACAATGCCTTGCAGGAATGTCATTCTCAAATGCAATCCTGGGAATAGTTCATAGTATGGCACATAAAACAGGAAAGATATTTAGTATTCCTCATGGATGTGCAAATGCAATATACTTGCCATATGTAATTCAATTTAACCAAAAAATTGCTGGTAAAGCTTATGCTGACATAGCAAGAAGATTAGGCCTAGCAGGAAATAATGAAGAGGAATTAGTGAATTCATTAGTAGAAATGGTAATAGATTTTAATAAAAAAATGAATATTCCACTTACATTAAGAGAATTTGGAGTAAGTGAAAAAGACTTTAATGACAAACTTGAAGAAATTGCAGATACTGCAGTAGCAGATCCATGTACAGGTACAAATCCAAGAGAGATATCGGTAGAAGAAATGAAAAAACTATTTATTTGTGCTTACAATGGTGAAAAAGTAGAATTTTAATAACAAATTATGAATATAAGACTAAAGGCTCTACTGAGTGCTTAGTCTTTTTCAAAAACATTAGTTAAAACTAGTATAAGAAGTTGATTTTTATTTAGAAATAATAGGAATTTATTAATACATGTAGAATAAAAGTAATATTAGAAAGCTTTTTCAAGTTGTTTATCTATAATAAGATTTTGTTAATAAAGGACATGATTTTAATTACTTAATTATAGAAAGGAGATGGAAATGATTATAAATGAAAAAATGAATAGAAAAGATATTGGACTTGCCTTGCTTGTAGTGACGGTTTGGGGAGCTAATTTCACTGTGATTAAATTGGGTCTTGCTGGAGTACCTTCCATGCTATTAGCTGTTTTGCGCTATGTGTTAACCGCATTTCCCGCTGTTTTCTTTGTAAAGCGTCCTGCCATAGAATGGAGATATTGTATTGCCTATGGATTGGCAGTGGGTGTCGGCCAATTTGGTTGCTTGTTTTATGCCATGGATATAGGTATGCCAGCGGGTATTGCTTCTGTGGTTCTTCAATCTCAAGCATTCTTTACAATTTTATTTGCAGCAGTGCTTTTAAAAGAACCACTAAAGGTAAGACAACTGATAGGCCTTGTAGTTGCTTCACTGGGTCTTTACCTCATAGGTACAAATGGAGGTGCTAACGGAACCTTATCCATTCCTCTTGGAGCATTTTTATTAAGTCTTTTAGCCGCCGCTTGTTGGAGTGGCTCCAATATAGTAATAAGATATGCTGTCAATCATGCAGCTTCTAGGGGAGAAAAATTAGACATGCTTAGCCTTGTTGTCTGGTCAAGTCTTGTACCTCCTATTCCTCTTATGATACTTGCGCTCATGTTTGACACGCCTGAAACATTATTACACGCAATTACTAATTTGAATGGAGTATCTATTTTTGCTGTCTTTTATCTTGCTTTTTTCGCAACATTAGTTGGATATGGCACATGGAGCGGATTAATTGCTAAGTATTCTGCAGGCCGAGTAGCCCCACTCTCTTTACTCGTTCCTGTCACTGGACTTATTACCGCTCGTCTTGTTCTTGGAGAACAGCTTTCCTCCCTACAGTGGGCCGGAGGTTTGGTTATAGTTCTTGGCATACTCATATCAAATTTTGGCCTAGCACCAATGAAATTCTTACTTAAGGCTAAAGATTAAAAGCTGTACTTAAAGCACAGCCTTAAAAAACCAACTAAAACAAAAAAGGTTAGCCTATGCTAACCTTTTAAACTAACTCTTCATTAGGATATATTATTACATTTTGTTCCCTATCATCTATGTGATCTAATACAAGTAATGGAATATAATCTTTTACAACCTTAGCTTCTGGTTCCTTAGTACTTATTAAGACTCCTATTCCTACCACATTTGCATCAAATTCACGCATCATATCTACCATTCCCTTAGCCGTTCCTCCAGCCTTCATAAAATCGTCTATTATGATTACATTAGACCCAGGTTTAATAGCGCGCTTTGATATGGACATGGTTTGAATTTTACCAGTAGACCCAGATAAATAATTAATACTAACAGTAGACCCTTCCGTAACTTTACTATCTCTTCTTAAGATTATAAGTGGTACATTTAGTGCATTTGCCGTCATCATAGCTATAGGAATACCTTTAGTTTCTACTGTGATTACGTAATCGATTTCCTTGTCCATAAATTGAGTGGCAAAGATGTTCCCAACCTTTCTCATAGTAGCAGGGTTATATATTATATCTGCCATATATAAAAATGGACCTGGTATAATTCTTTTAGGATCTTTAAGTTTGTTACAGACTTCATCTAATATTTCCTTAGTTTCTTCTTTAGTTAAGACAGGTATATATTTTACCCCTCCAGCAGCTCCTGGCACAGTTTCTATCTTGCCCAGTTCTAAATCTTCCATCAGTTTCTTTGCTATGACAATATCTTCACTGATACTAGATTTGGCTGCATTGAATTTATCCGTAAAATAACTAAGATTAAATAAATGATTTGGATTATCAGTCAATATTTTAACTAATGCTCCGATTCGTTCATTTCTCTTTATTTTCATTCTTTTCCATTCTCCATTCAATTTTTTCGTTTAATATTATATTATTGCTTTTTACACAATTATTCAATACATTTATCTTCCAACAAATATTTTTATGTTATAATTTTCTAAGAAAACTTTTTGTTCATATTTATCATTTCACATTCTTTTTATAAATATATATAAATATGGCTATAATTAACAATAAATTTTATTAAGTTTTATTGGAGGATTTTATAATGTTTGATTTTGATTTAGATAAACATAGTATAAACCATATACATTTTATCGGAATAGGTGGAATAAGTATGAGTGCTTTAGCACAAATTCTTATTAACTTCGATTATAAGGTTTCTGGATCTGATATGAATGATTCAGAAATCACTAAAAAACTTTCATCACAAGGGGCCACTATACATATAGGCCATAATAAGAATAACATATCTAGTCCAGATTTAGTAGTATATACTGCTGCAGTGAAAGAAACTAATCCAGAATTAATGGAAGCTAGGACTAAACAAATTCCTATCCTATCTAGGGCAGAAATGTTAGGACTTCTTATGAAAAAATTTAAAAACAACATAGCCGTGGCAGGTACCCATGGAAAAACTACCACCACATCTATGATCTCTGTAATTTTAGACTACAATAAATACTCTCCTACCATATTAGTTGGTGGTCAACTAGATAACATAGGAGGTAATGTTAAAGTCGGGTCTAGAGATTACTTTATTACAGAAGCATGTGAATATGTGGGAAGCTTCTTAAAATTCTTCCCTACAGTTGGAATTATTTTAAACATTGAAGAAGACCACTTAGATTATTTTAAGGACTTAAATCATATTAAAAATACCTTTAGAGAATTCATAGATTTAATCCCAAATGATGGCCTTTTAATAGCTTATGGTGATGATCCTAATGTACAAAATATAATAGACCATGTAAATTGTAACTTAATCACTTATGGTCAAGATAATAATTCAGATTACTATCCTATAAATATTTCTTTCAATGACCTTGGATATCCTTCTTTTAACTTGTATAAAAAGGATAAATTACTAGGAAAAATAAATTTGAGAGTTCCAGGCGAACACAATCTATACAATTCCATAGCATCAATTGCATGCTGTCATCATTTTGGAATAGATATTGACCATATAAATGAGGCTCTAAATACCTTTGGTGGTACCCATAGAAGATTTGATTTACTCGGTAATATTAATAATATAAGAGTAGTAGATGACTATGCTCACCACCCAACAGAAATAGAAGCCACATTAAAAGCCGTATCCAATATAGATCATAGTAACCTATGGTGTGTTTTTCAGCCCCATACCTTTACTAGAACCATATCCCTTTTAGATGAGTTCTCAGAGGCCTTTGATGGAGTAGATAATCTCATTATCACAGACATTTATGCAGCTCGAGAAAAGGACACAGGACAAATTCACTCTAAGGATTTAGTTGAAAAAATCAAAATGCGTAATGATAAAGTGACATATATGAAAGAATTTGATTCCATAGTAGATTACATTTATGAAAATGCTAAACCAAATGACTTGGTAATTACTATGGGAGCTGGAAATGTAAATAGAATTGGAGAAAAATTAGTAAATAAATTAAAAGGCTAGGATTTTATCCTAGCCTTAAACTATATACTCATACTACTTTTGATTATTTCACCTATATTTTCACTATAATATGTCTTGTTTTTATAAGTAATACTATTTTCATATATCTTAACCTCAAACTCTTCTCCTGTCACATTAAAGGTTAAGGTATATTTCAATTCTGATTCATCAGGAGTCACCATTGTTTCTGACTTTTGTGAGTGGATTAGCATTCTAGCTAACTCCCTTGGATAAAACACTTCATCTTCTAAGTCAAATATATTATCCTTATCATCTATTACTATCTTTGTACTATTTAATAAATACTCTATTGAATCCCTATCAAAAACCTTATCTATTTTATATTTATCCATTAAATAATTCCAAAGTTCTCCATCATATTCATAAAACTCCTTAGAATCATAGGAATCAATTAATATTGTCTTTTCATTTAAAAGCTTTATATTATATACCATATCCCCTATGCCCACTTCTATATGATAATTTGGGAATATGGCACTTAAATTCATATTTTCTTCCATAACTATTGGCTTTTTCAAAGTAATATTTTCTAAAAAATCTTGAATTTCTTCATTATTGAGAGTCCACACACGAGATACATCTTTAGCTAAAATACTTATTTTATCCACATCATTAAATCTCAAGTGTTTAGAGTATCCATATACATATATGATTCCCAATTCATCTATAATCCTTTGTATTTCTTCTACATTACCTTCATACACATTACTTCCACCTGTAGGATTGTCTACTATAATATACTTGTCATTTAATTTTATTTTAATATTTTCGCTTTTTACATGGAGAGTATATAGATTCTCACTATACTTTTCCTTGTCTTCTTTAGATGACATTACTAAATTAAGGTCCATTCCCTTTAAAAGAGCTACAATTTTATCCGATTTATCCTCTTCCACCTCTATTACATTATCAGGAGAAGATTTACATTCTATATATAATTCATTAATATTTTCAACAACTTCTTTAAAAGGGTCCTTCTCTTGTACTGCTGGTATTTCCTCTTTAACTTCTTCAACTGCCACAGTACTTTTTTCCTTTACTTCTTTCTTCTTATCCAAAATAAAGAAAGTAATAGATCCACTTACACTTCCAAGTACTAAAAACAGTATTACTAATCTTACTATTACTTTCGTGTTTTTCACTGTTTATCACTCCTAAGTTAATCATAAAACATTTATCTATAAAATAGCCCATTCTTATGTTTTTATACATCCTTCATTTTTATACATATTCTGCATATGCATTAAAAGTCCTTCCTACCCCTATAATTATATTAATTTTATTTAAAAATTCCTATAGGCAAATAAGACTTAACTGCAAAAAAATAAGGGTGCAAATTTGCATCCCTATTTATCTTGAATATATTTCTTTTATTATATCTTCTACTCCAGATTTATCATGTATAAAGTATGATAATCTATTTCTCATTACAGTGTCTCCAGGAATAGAATATGTCTTTAAACTATCACTATCCATACCAATGGCATCTGTAGCAAGTTTCACCGCATCTACTACAGACATGTCCGTTTCAATATATTTCATAACGGTATTGGCAACTACTGGTAATCTAAAACCTAATGCCTTTTTTAAAGCAGCCTTTATAAACTGTTGCTGAGTTTTAGTACGACCTAGATCTCCATTTGGATAACCCGTTCCATCGTTGCCCTTTCTAAATCTTAAAAACTGAATAGCTTTTTTACCATTTAACACTTGTGTACCCTTTTTTAAATCTATGTGAAGAGGTGGACTGTCATAAGGGTCATCATATTTCATATCCATAGGAATAGTCACCTTTACTCCCCCTAAGGAATCTACTACACTCTCTACACCTTCATATCTAACTTTCACATAATAGTCTATAGGAACATTACAAAGAACTTGGCTAATAGCTACCTTAGTTCCCGTTACACCTTCATCTCCATGAACTGCATTTATTTTTTTCTTATCTGGAGAATGATTTTTATTTCTCTCGTAGTAAGTATCTCTAGGTACAGATACTAAGTCTATATTATTAGTATCTGGGTCAAAACTTGCAAACATTATAGTGTCCGTTCTAGGCCCTTCCATACCTAGTAATAAAAAATTAATTCTCTCGCTTTTCTCTATTAAAATCTCCAACTCGCTCTTTGGTTCTTCCTTTGGCACTTCTTTTTCCTTTTCTTCTTCCTGTGGTTGCTCTACTACAACTTCCTCTGGAGGATTATAAAACTTTGTAAAGGCCCATACTCCAGCTCCAATTACCATTGTAAAACATAGAAATGCTATGAAAAATACCTTCATAAATGTCTTCATATTTATCTTCCTTTCAAATACATATCCATATATATTGTAACATATGTTAAAAACATAATAGTTAAAAATATATTACAAATAATAACATGAAATCTTTTCCACTCTTTTTTGTAATTTTTTGTTAACTATTTTTTCCCTAAAATAAATTACAATATATGTATTAATAATAAAGGGGTGAAGTATATGAATAACAAAAATCCATTAATAATTGTGGCCTTAATATTAACCTTAGGAGTTATAGTCTCCTCTGTTATAGTGACAAAAGGTTTTGTTCAAGTAAAGGCTAATAAAAATTCATTAACCGTTAAGGGTAGTGCTAAGAAGCAGATTAAATCAGACTTCGTTGTATGGAATGGAAGCTTTTCTGTTCAATCTAGTGATTTATCCTCTGCCTATTCAAAAATTAAAGAGGATGAATTGAAGGTAAAGAATTATTTAATTAATGCTGGTATTAAGGAAGATGACATAGTTCTATCCTCCATTTCAACTAGTACATATAATAAAATATTACCAAATGGCACTTATACCAATGAAATAGAAAGTTACAAACTCTACCAAACTGTTGAAATCAGATCTAGTGACGTAGATAAAATTACTAATATATCAAGGGAAGCTACAGACCTTATAAACAGTGGGGTAGAATTTAGCTCTAACGGACCTCAATACTTCTATACTAAATTAGCTGATCTAAAGATTGAGATGATAGAATTAGCAACTAAGGATGCTAAATTAAGGGCAGAAAAGCTTCTTCAAATTTCTAATAATACTCCAGGTCAACTATTATCTGCTAGAGTTGGTGTATTTCAAATAACACCCCTTTACTCTAATGAAATCTCAGATTATGGAATCAACGATACATCTTCATTGGAAAAGGAAATTACAGCTGTAGTATCCTGTGAATTTGAAGTGAAATAGATGAAAATAAAAAAATGCTGCGTGAGCAGCATTTTTATTTTTATCTATTATAGTTATAGAAACCTTCTTTAGTCTTTCTTCCTAATAGATTAGCTCTAACCATTTTTCTTAATAATGGATGTGGTCTATACTTAGAATCACCAAATTCATTATATAATACTTCCATAATAGCTAGGCATACATCAAGACCAACTAAATCTCCTAAAGCTAAAGGTCCAATTGGATGATTAGCACCAAGCTTCATAGCTTCATCTATGTCTTCCTTAGTAGCTACACCATCAGCTAATATTCCTACAGCTTCGTTTATCATAGGAATTAATACTCTGTTTACAACAAATCCAGGAGCTTCTTCTACTTCTACTGGAGTTTTTCCTATTTCCTTAGTTAATCCTACTATTACTTCCTTAGTTTCATCAGAAGTAGCAATTCCCTTAATAATTTCTACTAACTTCATTACTGGAACTGGATTGAAGAAATGCATACCAATAACCTTATCTGGTCTATTAGTAGCTGATGCTATTTCAGTTATAGATAAAGAAGAAGTGTTTGTAGCTATAATAGTATCTTCTTTACATATTTCATCTAATTGAGCAAATAATTCTTTTTTAGCTTCCATATTTTCAGTGGCAGCTTCTACTATTAGGTCGCACTCTTTCATTATGCTAATATCTGTAGACGTATGTATTCTACCCATTATTTCAGTTTTTTGCTCTTCAGTTAATCTTTCTTTTTTGATTAATCTGTCTAAGTTTTTAGATACTGTAGCTAATCCTCTTTCAATAGAAGAATCTCTTCTAGCTCTAACGCAAACTTCATAACCCTTTTGAGCAAAAACTTGGATAATTCCAGCTCCCATTGTACCTGTTCCTAAAACACCTATTTTTTTCATATAATGTTCCCCCCTAAATTATTTAGTTTCAAAATTTGCTTCACGCTTCTCAACAAAAGCAGTCATACCTTCTTTTTGATCCTTTGTTGCAAAACACAAACCAAATAAATTTGCTTCTACTTCAATTCCTGTATCAATATCACCTTGCATTCCTCTATCGATTGCCATCTTAGAGTATCTTACAGCTAATTGACCATTTTTAATTATACTTTGAGCCATACTAATGGCTTCATCAAGTAAGCTTTCCTTATCCACAACCTTGTTTACTAACCCAATGCTTTGAGCTTCTTCAGCTTTAATTATCTTTCCTGTAAATATTAACTCCTTTGCTTTAGCTACACCAACAAGTCTTGGTAATCTTTGAGTACCTGAAAAGCCTGGTGTAATACCTAATCCTACTTCTGGTTGACCAAATTTGGCCCTTTCACTTGCGATTCTTAAATCACAACTCATAGCAAGCTCACAGCCTCCACCTAAAGCAAAACCGTTAATAGCGGCTATAGATGGCTTTTCTAGCGTCTCAATTTTTCTAAAGACCCTTTGGCCTAGGATCCCAAATTTTCTTCCTTCTTCTGCATTTAAATCCTTCATTTGGGAAATATCAGCTCCAGCAACAAAGGCCTTTCCTTCTCCAGTTACTATAAGTACATCTACAGAATCATCTTCTTTTATATTATCAATAGCTTTATCTAATTCCAATAGTATTTGAGAATTTAACGCATTTAATGCATTTGGTCTATTTAACTTTAAAATAGCCATTCTATCTTTTTTTTCTAGAATTAACATTTCATAGTTCATATTTTTCCCCCCCAATTATAGCCTACAAAGAAATTATACATCTTCTAAGTAAAAATACCAACATCTATTTTTTCCTGTTTTCCATAAATACAGCCTGTCTAATGTTATATTCGTTAAATATATAACAATTCCTCCTATTTTCTTTTCTAATTATTCTGAAAACATATTATAGGTAAGGTCAACACTTTATTACTTTATGTTCAACCTTACCTATTTAGAACTTTTTTTTATATTAAAATATATTTAAATTAAAGTTTTTTACCTATAGATTAAATTCATTAGCTACAGCTTCTAAAGCCCTTTGTCTGTCCTTTGTATCTATAGTATAAGAAATTCGTATTTCGGAAGTAGTTACCTGCTTAAATTGGATATTGTTTCTAGCTAATATATCAAAGACCTTCGCAGCAACCCCTGATTGACTTCTCATACCTATTCCTACGACAGATAACTTTGTTATATCTTTCTCTATTTCTACGTTTATATTTCCTATTTTTTTCTCTACATTTTCTAATATATCAAGTATGATTTTTTCATCTGTCTTAGGAGCTGTAAAAGATAGGCTCACATGTCCTCCTGCTGGAGCTGTTTGACTTATCATATCTATATTAATATCCTTACTTGCTAGCTCATTAAAAATATAGCTTATATTTTGTATATCATATCTAACATTGTCTATAGTAACCATTAAATCCTTATCACTTAAAGATAATCCTGTTATTGCTTTACTTTCCATAGTATTGTCACTCTCCTTTATATAAGTTCCTTCCCACTCCCCTGTGTTTAATGCCACATAAACCTTTACTCCATACTTTTGTGCAATTTCAACAGATCTAGTTTCCATAACCCCTGCACCTAAACTTGCCATTTCAAGCATTTCCTCATAGCATATACTCTTTAATTTTCTAGCTGTAGGAAATAAGCGTGGATCTACCGTATATATTCCATCCACATCCGTGTATATTTCACAATCACAATCTAGTTTAGCTGCTAAGGCCACTGCCGTAGTATCACTTCCACCACGACCTAAAGTAGTTATATCTCCATTATTATTTACACCTTGGAAACCTGCCACAACTACCACTTTATCTTCACTTAAATGATTTTTTAAATTAGTCAAATCTATATCTTCAATCCTAGCCTTTGAATGAAACCCCTTAGTTTGTATACCTGCTTGCATGCCTGTCAAGGATACGGATTCACATCCTTCATTTTGAAGAGCCATACTCATTAATGATATGGATACTTGCTCTCCAGTGGATATGAGCATATCTAATTCCCTCTTATCAGGATTGGTATTTAAAGAGTTGGCCATATTTATCAAGCTATCTGTTGTATCACCCATAGCGGATACAACAACTACCACTTTATCTCCCTTTTCCCTTCTTTTTGATATTTTACTTGCTACTGCTTTTATTTTTTCTAAGGTAGCAACTGAACTTCCACCATATTTTTGTACTACTACGGCCATATGATTTACCTCCCCTATTCTCCTATATAAATATTTATTAAAGCTTTTATCTTATATTCTCCTATATAATCATTTATTAAAGCTTTTATATGGTTTTTTTACAATAAAAAAACAGCCAAAGCGTAAAAAGGCCATTGACTGTTATTTCTCCTTTTCACCCTTTGTGCATCAGCTCCTTATTGATAAAGTGGTGAATTTATCAATAACAGTCATATACCTATTAAGTATATGCCCAACATATAAATTTAGAGACAATTTACATATTTCGGCAATAATTCCTTTCCCATAAGATCCTAGAGTCTCTATCTCTCACCTGTGGTAATTATAATCATTGCAACCTCATAACACACAAACTAACATATTTAATTGTTTTATTTTTTCAAAAGTGCCTTTTATTAAAATTTTAATAAAAGTTTTTTATTTCTGACATTTTAGCATATATATAATTTATTGTCAATAAAATAGTATAGAAATGATTTTAAAGGGGGTATAACATGAGTATAATTAATAAAGTAAAACAAGGTATGATTGATAGCACTAAAATAATTAAGGACATTTCCTTTGATGTAACGGAAATGACTAAATTGAAAATGGCTCTTTCTAAGGATATGGCTAGTTTAGATGGTCTTTATTATGACCTTGGGAAAGCCCTTTATGAAGATTTTAAAAATAATAGTATTGAGAGCCTATCTGAAGAATCAATATGTCTTTTAGAAGAAATGAAAAAAATTGACTCTCGAATTGAAGAAAGTAAAAGTCATATCGATGAATTAAAGGGAATTTTAAAGTGTCCTCAATGCGAATTTGAACTAGAAGATCATGTGAACTATTGTCCAAATTGTGGTCATCCTGTAAAGGATACTTGTGCTTGTAAGGATGGGGGAACATGTGATGGTAACTGTGGCTGTAAACAATCACATGAAAAGGAAGATTCCCTTGAAGAATCCCTTCCAGTAGAAGAGTGTCCATCACTAGAAGAAGATCAAATAGAAGAGGATTTAGAACCATGTGAATGTGTAGCAAGTCCTATTGAAAGTGAAGAAAAAGACGCTGAGTAATTTTACTTAGCGTCTTTCCCTATTCTATCTCTTCTATCTCAAAGTCTAAATCCATAATCTGTTTTCTTAACTCTCTTTTCATCATTAATTCTTTTTCAGATAAATTATTACGATTTATTAAGTCTGTATATCGATCCATTAAATTGTTTCTTCTCTTGGTCAACATCTTGACATATTCCATTATAGAACTTCCTTCCCTTTTCGACTTTTTTCTACACGAATCTGTGTATTTCATTATACAAAAATTCATCTGATTTGTAAAGAATATTTAGACATCTTCAATTATTATTTTTGCATATTTTCATATTTATATACTATTTTTATTAAACCATCTATATTTTTCCCAAAATTTAGTATAATAATAAAGTAATTAAATATAAGGAGGACGTAAAATGAAAATCAAATTTATCGCTCACTCTTGCTTTTACATAGAGCACAATAACTTTAAAGGTCTTATAGACCCATTTATAAATGGGAATCCATCGGCTCATGTGGATATATCTGAATTTAAAGACATATCCCATCTATTTGTAACCCATGGCCACGGTGATCATTTAGGAGATAGTGTTTACTTAGGTCAACATTTTAATCCCCTTACAATAAGTAATTTTGAAATTTGCAATTATCTTAGTATGCATAAATTAACCTGTCATCCTATGCATATAGGAGGTTCCTATAATTTTGACTTTGGAAGAGTTAAAATGACACCTGCCCTTCATGGTTCATCTATACAAACGGATACAGGTGACCTATATGGAGGAAATCCAGGAGGATTCTTAATTGAAATAGATGGTAAAAAAATCTATCATGCAGGGGATACGGGCCTTACTATGGATATGAAACTCCTAGAAGATGAACATATTGATTTAGCTTTAATTCCTATAGGAGGAAATTTCACTATGGATATACATGATGCTGTCCGTGCTGTGGACTTTATAAAGCCTAAAAAGGTAATCCCAATGCACTATAATACTTTTGATCTAGTAAAAGCAGACCCAGAAGAATTTAAGAACTTAATAAAAAATTCAGAGGTTATCATATTAAATCCAAGTGAAGAAATTGAACTTTAGTATATAAAAGAAGAAAAACATATAGAAAGAAGGAAGATATATCATCTCTTCCTTCTCTTATCTTCATACATTTTTTCATCTGCCCTTTTAATACATTCTTTTATAGTAGATTTAAAGCCATATTCTTCATGACCTATACTTAGGCAAAGATCATGACTAAGAACTGAACTGTCCCTATTCCATCTATTCACCTTATATCTTATATTGTTTACAAGACCCTGAACCCTTTGTTTATTACTATCCACAAGACCTATTAAAAATTCATCTCCACCATATCTAACTACCACGTCCTTATGGGTAGTAGAACTCTTTAGTATATTGGCCACTTGGACCAGTACCACATCTCCCACATTGTGACCATAAAAGTCATTTATATATTTAAATTTATCTATATCTATTATGAAAATACTAAAAGAACTCTTGTTGTCTTTTATTACTTCTTCCTGAGTTTCTATGAATCTATTAAAATAATGCCTATTATATAAACCTGTTAAGGAATCTGTATTAGCTAACTCTTTTAACTCCTTATGGGCGACCTTTAGTTCTTTAGTCCTTTCCTCTACTAGCTTTTCCATGTTATTGTACATATATTTTAGATGGTTAGCCATTTCTTGTATCTTATTTCCTAGTACTTCTATTTCATCGCCACTCTTAATATCTATCTCAATATCAAAATTTCCTCGTCCAACTTCTTCTACTGTATCGGCTAACTTCAGTATGGGCTTTGTTAAATAAATTGTTATTAATACTCCTAAGGTTATTAATATGGCCCCAGCATAAATTACTTCAAATAAGAGCCTGCTATTTAAATTTTCGTGTATGTACTTATCTTCATCTATATATAAAACCATATATATGGACTCATCCATATTATGAGGTAAATCCATTTTTCTAAAGGCAATGACCTGCTTATTTTCCTTATGTACTAACATATCCTTATTATTACCGTCTATCATGTTAAGTATCTTCTCATCCTCAATTTGAGTCCATACCTTATCCTGCTCTGGATGAAATATATGTAATCCCTGTGAATTTATCATTATGGGAGCATTTTCATATCCGTTTCTTTTAACATAATTTTTTACTCTCTTCAAAAGCATGTCCATCTTTAGTTTTACTTTTATATATCCTACTAATTGATTTTCTTTATATACGCCCTGTACTAAAATATTACTATAGTTTTTTACATCCTTTTCCATATTCCCTATATATATTTGTCCCTTTTCTAATTTAGAAACGATTTCAGTATGAACAATTGTATTTTCACCATTGGAAAACTTATATAAGTCATCAGAATCTTTCCTTATACTTATAATCTCTTTTCCACTTTCATCTATATAGGCTACTTCATTATAATATCTTCTACTACTTATGAAAGTCTGTAGTTTATTAGATATGTGTTCTTTATCTACATCCTTCGTAATATTATTTTCTATAGATTCTGTTAGGGTATTTAAATCCGTCTCACAATAAACTAAAAACGACTTAAATATGTTTTCTATATTTTCATAAAAGTTTTCCATTTTACTAAATTCCTTTTCCTCTATGGCTGTTTTTACTTCTGTAAATCTTACATATTGTACAAACATAAGAGGTATGATACTTATTAATAGCAGGTACATTAGTATTTTAGCTCGTATGCTCCCCTTATTCATAAACTGGCCCCTCCTCCTTATATGAAGTATAATCGTACAAACTCAATAATATATGGAGTCATAAAGGCCGTCACAAGGCCTGCTATGCCTATAGATAAACTACTCATAGCTCCTACTAGTTCTCCCTCCTGTAAGGCTCTTGTAGTTCCTAGAGCATGGGTTGTAGTGCCTATGGCAATGCCCATGGCAATTTCATTGTCTACTTTGAAAAATCTAAGTATTTCTGGGCCAAAGGATGCTCCAAATATACCTGTTATGGCCACAAGGGCCGTAGTCAAAGGAGGTATTCCCCCTATGATTCTAGATACTTCCATGGCTATGGGCGTCGTAACGGCCTTAGGCGCCAAAGACAATAAAACTGGCTCACTAGCACCTAATACTATAGCCAGTCCAACAACGGACACTATAGACACTATGGTACCTATTAAAATTCCCATTAAAGCTCCATGGATATTTTTCTTCAAAACTTCCATGCTTTTATATAAAGGCACTGCTAATATTACAGTGGCAGGCCCTAGTAAAAAATTCAATATTTCATTTTGTTCCTTATATATTTCATAATCTATACTAAAAAACTTTAGAAATACTATTATAATAATAGAACCTATTAAAAGAGGATTTACTATGGGACTCTTAATTTTTTCATTTATATTCACACCTATTATAAATGCTCCTAAACTCAAACTTACTCCCCAAAATGGATTGTTTAAAAAAATTCCCTTCATTTTATATGCCTTCTTTCCTAGTAACTATATACTGTACTACCTTTCCCGTAACCACTAATCCTATAATTATACTAATTATGGTAGGAACCATTATAGCCATGAATTCTAATTTAATCATATGTAAATACATGATTATTCCCACTGCTGGACATATGAAGAAAACTGCTAAGTTATTTAATAATAAGTTTGCTGCCTTTTCCACCTGTTTTATTTTTATTACCTTTGTAACTAAACATATGGTTAATAAGACCATACCTATTACATTTCCTGGTATGGGAATACTAAATGTTTTAGAAATAAATTCTCCTGCAAAAAGCATAGTAAATATTATAAAAAATTGGTTTATGAGTTCCATAATAACCTCCTCTAAAATTTTCCTGTTAAATTATATCACTATATATATTTCATTAAAAGGTTTATAACAATTATTTTGTAATTACAAAATAATTAAAGGCCTATGCTTCTTAGCATAGACCTTTAATTGATTTCCCTTATAGTTTTTTAGCTTCTTCTATGGCTTTATCATAGTTGGGATGATTAGTTACTTCATCCACATATTCCACATATCTTACCACATCATCCTTATCTATAACTACTATACCTCTAGCTAATAATCTTAATTCATCTATTACAAATCCATAATTCATACCAAAAGATAAATCCCTATGGTCTGATAAAGTTACTACTTCATCTATCCCCTTAGCCGCACAGAATCTTTTCTGGGCAAAGGGTAAGTCCACGCTAATGGTTAAAATAAGAATATCATCTAACTTGGATGCTTCCTCATTAAAAGTTATAGTTTGAAGTTCACAAACTCCCGTATCTATAGATGGTACTACACTGATTATTTTAACCTTTCCCTTTGCATCATTTAAAGTATATGGGCTTAAATCCCCTTTTAATAGGGTGAAGTCAGGTGCCTTATCTCCCACCTTAATTTCATTACCTACTATAGTTACAGGATTTCCTCCCATAGTTATATTCCCTCTTTTATTTTCCATAATAATTGTATCCTCCTAACGAAATAATATATAATATATATATCCTAAAAACTAAATTTTAATCTCTCAAAGCCTTATATTTTACATTTGTATATTGACGACATTTGTTATATAATGACACTGGAGTATAATATAAAATGGATGGAGTGTTGAAATGAAAATACCAAAACTAAAAATAGGTGATTTAGTAGCTAACATGCCTATTGTGCAAGGTGGCATGGGAGTGGGCGTTTCCCTCTCTAACTTAGCTTCAGCCGTTGCTAACTGTGGTGGTATCGGCGTTATATCAGCTGTTGAACCTGGTTTTAATTTAGATGATTATTATAAAGATAAATTTAAAGCTAATATGGAAGGTTTAACTTATCATATAAGAAAAGCAAAGGAACTTGCTCCAGATGGAATTATTGGTGTAAATATTATGACAGTTCTTACAAACTTTGAAGAGATGGTAAAGCTCTCAGTAAAGGAAAAGGTTGACATTATATTTGCAGGAGCAGGTATGCCTATGAAATTACCAGCTTTAGTAAAGGGATCCTTAACTAAAATAGCTCCTATAGTGTCTTCTGGCAAGGTTGCTAAATTAATATGTAAGCAATGGGACAGAAAGCATAACTATATACCTGACGCTATCGTAGTAGAGGGACCAGAAGCAGGTGGGCATTTAGGATTCAGTCCTGAGCAATTAGAGCATAGAGAAGATTTTGCTTTAACGGATTTAGTTAAAGAGGTTTTAGAAGCTATAAAGCCTTTCGAAGAAAAATACAATAAAACAATTCCTGTAATAGCAGGCGGTGGACTTTATAGTGCAGAGGATATTTCAGAAGTATTAAAGGCTGGTGCTTCAGGAGTTCAAATGGCTACTAGATTTGTTGCCACAGAAGAGTGTGACGCAGCTATAGAGTTTAAAGAATCTTATGTAAATGCCACGGAAGATGATGTATATATTATAAAAAGTCCTGTTGGCCTACCAGGTAGAGCTATCTACAATAAGTTCGTATCTGACGTATACGAAAATGGTAAACCTAAAGGAATTAAATGTGTAAACTGTATTAAAACCTGTAATCCTAAGGAAACTTTATACTGTATTGCAGATGCTTTAATTCAAGCACAAAGGGGTAACTTAGATAAAGGTTTTGCCTTTGCAGGAGCTAAAGTTCATAAAATAAAAGAAATCACATCTGTTAAAAATATATTTGAAGAACTAAAAGAAGGATTATCAAAAATAGAGGAGTAATTATACTCCTCTTTTTACTTTTAATTCATTATAATAGTGGTGAAAACAGTTTTCCTGTAGACTCTTTTAATCTACTCACTATATTTCTATTTTTATGGTCCTCTAATATTATTTCCTTACTATGTTCTATATCCTCTTTAAAATCTTTCTCCATCCTGTTTACTAATTCCTCATCATATATAAAAGCATTTACTTCAAAATTAAGCCTAAAACTTCTTATGTCTAAATTTGCAGTACCTACAGATGCTGCAATGCCATCTACAAGCATTATTTTGGCATGCATAAAGCCTTTTTTGTACTGATATACCTTTACCCCTGCTTCTAAAAGTTCCTCCACATTGGACATACTAGCCCAAAATACTGTTCTATGATCTGGCTTATATGGTAGTATAATTCTTACATCTACTCCACTTAATGCAGCTGTCTTTAAAGCGGTCATTATACTTTCCCCTGGAACTAAGTATGGTGTGTTTATCCATATTCTTTTCTCTGCTGATGATATGATACAAAAATATCCCTGCATGATGGATTGCCAATCAGAATCAGGTCCACTGGCAGCAATCTGTATTAAATGCTCTCCGCAATGTCCTTGTGAGGGATAATATTCTTCATCAAAGGCTATAGTTTTTTCAGTTACAAATAACCAATCTCTTTGAAATATATTTTGAAGTCCATATACGACTTCCCCTCTCACCTTTAAATGACTATCTCTCCAAAATCCTAAGGTTTCATTTAGGCCTAAATATTCATCTCCAATATTTAAACCTCCTAAAAATCCTATCTTTCCATCTATGACAATTATCTTTCTATGATTTCTGTAGTTCAATTCCCTACTCAATAGGGGAAAATAAACTGGTAAAAATCCTTCGATTTCTATTCCATAGCCTCTTAATTCATTTAAATAGTTTTTACTTAATCTAAAGCTTCCTACACTATCATAAATTACTCTTACTTTTACTCCTTCTTTAGCCTTGTCCTTTAATATATTAAATATCTTACCTCCTATTTTGTCATTCTTAATAATAAAATATTCCATATGAATATGGCTTTGAGCCCCTTTTAGTTCCTTTATTATTTCATTAAATGTTTCTTCTCCATTAGTGAGGATTTTAGCCTTATTATTTAAAGTAAAAGGTGCATTTGCATTATTTATCATTAAATTTATTAATCTCTTTTTAACTATGGACTCATCAGAAGAAAATAAGTCCACATATTTCATAGTTTCCTTTTGAATCTCCACAGCCTTTTTAAAATAAGGGAAACCCGATTTTTTCTTTTTCTTAAATATCCTCTTTTTCCTTATATCCTGACCCATGAATAAGTAAAATATGAAACCTGGAAGTGGAAATGCAATTAAAACTAACAACCAGGCTATGGTCCTAGATGGGTCCCTACTCTCTAAAAATATGAATAGGGCTAAAAACATAATATATACTGAAAATAATATGCTCAAGTATTCTGTTACAGCCGATAAACTATATGCCCCATCACCCATATCTTCAAGGCCTGTAGAAAAGCCCGTATATAGTTGTTTGAGTTCAATCTTAACAAATAATCCTGTAATTTGAAATGCAATTATGGCTATAAAGCTAATTATTACTAATATAATAAATCCTGACTTTCCTCGTCTCATTCCTTCACCCCAAATACAAACCTTTATACTATTTTTACCCTCATGAGAAAAAGTAAACCCTATTATATAATATTCACCATAACAAGTTTTTTCCTTTAAAAAAATAATAATTTATATTAATTATGTGAAGAAGAACTGGTATCCAGGGGGTTGTGAACCTATTTATTTATATGACTGAAGTAAGTTCATACACATTTTGCTTAGAGCAACTTTTTTATAAATGAAAAAAACACTTACATAAATGTAAGTGTTTTACTGGCGGAGAAGGCGGGATTCGAACCCGCGCACCGGTATAATCCGATCTAACGGTTTAGCAAACCGTCCTCTTCAGCCTACTTGAGTACTTCTCCACAATATTTAAATGGTGCGGGTGGAGGGACTTGAACCCCCACGCCGTGAAGCGCTAGATCCTAAGTCTAGTGCGTCTGCCAATTCCGCCACACCCGCTGGTGGGAGTAACAGGGCTCGAACCTGTGACCCCCTGCTTGTAAGGCAGGTGCTCTCCCAGCTGAGCTATACTCCCATAACTAGCAACGTCCTACTCTCCCAGGCAGTTGCCCACCAAGTACCATCGGCGCTAAGAGACTTAACTTCTGTGTTCGGTATGGGAACAGGTGTAGCCCTCTTGCTATTATCGCTAGATTATTCTTTTGTAACGACAAAATCTATTATATCAAACTTCTTTAGCTTTGTCAATACTTTTA
>NZ_NIBG01000025.1 GCF_002270055.1 Anaeromicrobium sediminis
AATATTTGTTACACATTATTTAGTTTTTAAAGCAAAAACTAATAAAACTATTTAGTGACTATAGCGAGGGAGATATACCTGTTCCCATACCGAACACAGAAGTTAAGCCCCTTTGCGCCAATGGTACTTGGTGGGTAACTGCCTGGGAGAGTAGGACGTTGCTGAATAGTTTTTTTGTTTTTGACTAATCTTTATAAAAGGATATTATAGTTAGAATATATCTTTAGTAATAAGTATATAATAAAATATACACTTGAATAGATTTACCTTCATGGTATATGCTTATTTAAAAGATAAGGGGGGAATGTCTCTATGGATATGAAACAACTTTTTGAAAAAGGAGTTTCCTTTATAGAGTTTGTAAATCAAGATAAAGATACTCATAAAGAAAAAACTTTAGAGATATACAATAATGCAGAGATACAAGACACTATCAAAGATATGATAAAATCCATAGATGAGAAGGTAAATATTCTAGTATTTGCTGAGATATGGTGTCCAGATTGTATGATAAATGTTCCTGCATTACAAAAAATTTCTGATGAAAATTCTAATTTCAATTTAAGTATTATACCACGAGAAGGAAATGAATCCTACTTAGAAGAATACAAGGTAGGAGGAAAAGCTAAAATTCCAACCTTTGTGTTTATGGATAAAGACTTTAATAAAATGGGAGCTTTTGTGGAGAAACCATTAGTTGTTAAGAATATAGAAGAAAACGGAACACAACCAGAAATAATAGTTACAAAGAGGAAATATAGAAAAGGCGAATATGTAGAAGAGACTATTAAGGAAATTATAAATATAATAAAAAAATAGATGGCCAATGAGCCATCTATTTTCAATTTTATACATAAATGTGAGTAAAGACAAAGTTCTTGTGGATACTTTCTAAAATATAAAAACTTATACACAACCATAAAGTCCTTTTATTTAATGGAATATTATAAAAAGTCAAGACAAAAATTTTGAAAGAAGCATTTTTCTATAAAAAATGGAGATTTATTTATGAAATCATAAGAAAACTTATTAATTATGAAAAAAATACACGTACAAACTTTTGACAAGGAAAAAACCATTTGTTACAATATATTGTGCATTTCAAAAAGGGTAAATACAAAATATAGTAACGGAGGATACGTATGATAAAGGTTGTTAAGAGAAATGGAAAGATTGTAGACTTTGACTCCATTAAAATAATAAATGCCATTGAAAGGGCTATGTACGAAACTAAAGATGGTGTGGATAACCACTTGAGTAAGAAGATAAGCATTCTTATAAAAGAAAAATTAGCTAATGAAAATGATGTGGTTCATGTGGAAATTATACAAGATGTGGTAGAAGATTTATTGATGGCTTCTGATAGAAGAGATGTGGCTAAAGCATATATTATATATAGAAATGAGCATAACAAAAGAAGGAAGAAGAGAGGACATGAGAAGAGATTGCTAAGCGATGAATTTATAAGTGAATATAAACATAAGCCTAGCCCAATGAAGCAGCTTGGGAGTTTTGTGTATTACAGAACGTATTCTAGATGGTTAAATGAAGATAGAAGAAGAGAATATTGGTGGGAAACAGTAAGACGTGCAGTAGAGTATAATTGTAGCTTGGTACCTACTACAAAGGAAGAAGCTCAAAGGCTTTTTCATAATATATACAACCTTAGACAATTTTTATCTGGAAGAACCTTTTGGGTAGGAAATACTCCTGTTGCTAGGAATTATCCTATGTCTAATTATAATTGTTCTTTCTTAGTGATAGAAGGTTTTGAATCCTTTAAGGATCTATTTTATTTATTAATGGTAGGTTCAGGTGTAGGCGTTAGAGTTTTAAAGAGTGATGTGGATACATTACCTAAAATTAGAACAGACTATGAGCTTATCCATAAGGATTATATGCCAGTACCAAGAAATGAAAGGGAAGATAGTACTAGCTTAGAGTTCTTCCATAATAACACTGTAAAAATTACTGTGGGGGATAGTAAAGAAGGTTGGACTCAGAGTTTAGATTTCTTCTTTAAATTACTATACTCTAATGAATATAGAAATGTAAAAACCATAATAGTTGATTATGATCATGTAAGACCAAAGGGAGAAAAATTAAAAACTTTCGGTGGAACGGCAAGCGGTCATTCAAGTCTAAAGAACATGTTTTTCAAAATTGATAAGATAATAAAGAAAAGAGGTTCAAAGGATGACTCTAAAAAGGTAAAATTACATCCTGTAGACTGTTTAGATATAGCTAATATTATAGGTGAGAATGTAGTAGTAGGTGGCGTTAGAAGGACAGCAGAGATGGTTTTAATCGATGCTGATGATAAAGAATGTATTGACGCTAAATCTAACCTATATAAGCAAATTGATGGCCAGTGGTTAGTAGACAAGAATATTATTCATAGACAGATGAGTAACAACTCCATTTACTATAGAGAAAAGCCAACTAGAGAAAAGTTACATTGGCAAATGGAGAGAATGAGATATTCAGGAGAACCTGGATGGATAAATGAAGAGGCAGGTCTTAAAAGAAGACCTAACATGAATGGGGTAAATCCATGTGGAGAAATATTATTAGATTCACAAGGATTATGTAATCTTACTACAATAAATGTATTTGCCTTTGTAGATGAAAATGGTAACTTTGACTTAGAAGGATTACTTGAAGCACAAAGATTGTCTGTAAGAGCTGCATATAGGATGACTTGCGTTGAATTAGAACTACCTCATTGGGATAGAGTACAACAAAGGGATAAATTATTAGGTTGCTCTTTAACCGGATGGCAGGACATGGTTAATGCCACAGAATTTGGTAAAGACCAACAGGCAGAAATTCTAAGAAAATTAAGAGAAGTTGCTAGGGAAACGGCTGATAATTATGCAAATGAAATAGGTAAGAATGCACCAATACTTATTACTACTGTAAAGCCAGAGGGAACATTGAGTCAACTGCCTGCTGTGTCTAGTGGGGTACATTATTCACACTCTCCATATTATATAAGAAGGGTAAGAATAAGTTCAGATGACCCATTAGTTAAAGTATGTGAAGAACTAGATTATTCTGTATTCCCAGAAGTTGGACAGGAATGGGAAACATGTACTACTAAAGTGGTAGAGTTCCCAGTAAAGGCTCCAGAGGGAAAAACGAAATATGACGTAAGTGCTATAGAGCAATTGGAAAACTATAAGTTATTCATGGAAAACTATGTGGACCATAATTGTTCCATAACTGTTCATGTTAGAAATCATGAATGGGAAGAAGTAGAAGAATGGATTTGGAATAACTGGGATGATGTGGTTGCTATTTCATTCCTATCATTAGATGATAACTTTTATAAGTTACTTCCATATGAATCCATTGATAAGGAAGAATATGAAAGAAGAGTTAAAGAAATGAAGCCATTCATACCTTCTCTATTAGGAAAATATGAAAAGGAAGAAGTAGAATTAGATATAGGAACAGAAGGTTGTGAAGGTGGAGCTTGTCCAATAAGATAATGAAGGAGCAGATTTATTCTGCTTCTTTTTTATTAAAATAAGTAAAGAATTTACAATAAACATGTTTACTTTATAGGACGTTTTTACTATTTTATTAATATATTAGAAATATTGACCAATTTGTTATGGGTATAAGGGAGGATTTTAGGAGAAAAAGTTGAAAAATACATAATTATGACTAGAAAATCCATTCAAAGAGGAGTAGAACATGTCTAAAAAATATCTACTAAAATATAGAGTAAAATTGTGTCTTTTATGTATATGTTTAATAACTTCCTTAACTTTCATAATGATTATAGGTCAATATGTATATATTAATAAACTGAGTAAAGAAATGTTCATGTATGAAAGACAGGCTTTAACTAAGCAGATATTAAATAGATTTGAATATATGGATAAAATGTATCTTCTAGCAGAAGAAGAAACACAGAAAAAGGTCGTAGGCATAGGATTATATATAAACAAATTATATGATAAAAAGGGAGAGGAAATATTTAATAATTGGAAGTTACAAGGATATAAATATAATTATCCCTGGATAGACTTATACATAATAGATGAAAATAATGTGATAAAAATGAGTACTGATAAAGAGGATATAGGATTAGATTTTAATAAATATCCTAAATTTAGTAAGAAGCTAAATAGGATAAGAGAAGATGGAAATCTTTATATTGATAGAAGTGTAAAGGCTATAAACTCTGGAGAAATTAAAAGATATACATATTTACCTACAAGAGATAAAAAATATATTATTGAAGTAAGTACGGATATGTCAAAGGTAAATAATATTTTGTCTGAAGAAGATATGTTCTATTTTGTAAAAGAAATGATTGAAGAAAATAAATTTGTGAAAGATATAAAACTATATGATGATTATGGATACGTATATATAGATGAAAAAAGTGGAAAATTAAAAAGGGAAGATGGCAGTCAAAAACTGAAAAAAGCCATTAGAGAAAATAGGATAATAGAGGAAAAAATAGAAAATACATGGTATCAATATGTGCCTTACTCTGAAGATGGAATGATGAAAGGCTTTGTAGCTATTTATGATGACACTTGGGTAAAAGGACAATTATGGAATAATATTATTAAGATATTAATAGGATTACTCCTAATGATTCTTTTAGTAATATATTTTAGTTTTAAATATGTAGATAATATTTCAAAGCCTATAGAAGATTTGGTAAATGTAACTAAGAGTGTGACAAAGGGCAACTTTAATGTGAGAGCTAATGTAGATTATAATGACGAAATTAGAATAGTAAGTAAAAACTTTAATAGTATGCTTGATTATATAAACGAGCTAATGGGAGAAAGGAAAGAAAAGGAAAGAAGATTAAGGGAACAGAACCTTAAAATCATTCATAACAATGAGGAAATAAGTGCACTATATGAACAAACTAAGGCTATGAATGATGAATTAAACGATCTACTTAAAATTAACCAGGAGAACACGGTAAATCTAATATCTGTACTAATAAATGCCATAGACGCCAAGGACGATTACTTAAGGGGTCATTGTAGTAGGGTAATGGATTATTCTGTAGCCATTGCCGAGAAAATGGATTTAAGCCAAAAGGAAATTATGGACTTGAAATATGGCAGTATACTTCATGATATAGGTAAAATAGGTATAGCTGAAAAAATCTTAAATAAGGATGGACGATTTACAGATGATGAATATGAAGTAATAAAGACACATCCTGAAATCGGTTATGGAATAATAAAGGATGTTAAGGAACTTAGTGAGGCTAAGAGAATAGTTTATGAGCATCATGAAAGAATAGATGGTAGAGGATATCCTAATGGTCTTAAAGGAGAGCAAATGCATAAATTGTCTAAAATAGTGGCCGTTGCAGATGCATATGATGCCATGACATCTAAGAGACCATATAGAAAAGTGCCCCTTACTATAGATGAGGCAATAGAAGAGCTAATAAAAAATATGGATGCTCAATTTGATAGGGAAGTAGTGGAAGTATTTATAGAATATTTAAAAGAACCTAATGAACAAATTGCCTAAAGGGTATAATAGGGGAAATATACTCACAAACTAATTAAAAAGCTTTGACAGATTATTGTGTAAATATTATAATAGGAGTAGTAAATTTACATATTTAAAAACTGTGAAGAGAAGAGTACTCATAAGAGGTAGTGAAAGCGAGTGGAGGACGGTGAAAGCTCCATACGAAACTTATGGTGAAGAACATCTCGGAGTTTCTAACTGAAATCTATAAGAGAGTAGGATTAGACGGCTAATGTCGTTAAAGATTAAGAGACCTTATGGTAATTACGGGTGGTACCGCGGAAAATTTAACCTTTCGTCCCTAGTGGCGAAGGGTTTTTTTGTATATATTTTAGGAGGGAAAAACATGGATAAAGCATACATTAAAGATATTTATAGACATCCAGAGAAATATGCAGATAAAGAAATCCAAGTAGAAGGATGGATTAGAACATTAAGAGCATCTAAGGCTTTTGGATTTATTGAATTAAACGATGGAACTTTCTTTAAAAATTTACAAGTTGTGTTCGAAGAAAACTTAGAAAACTTTAAAGAGGTTTCAAAATTTGGAATCAGTACGGCACTTATAGTAAAGGGTAAATTAGTTCTTACTCCAGGGTCTAAGCAAGCCTTTGAAATTAAAGCTACTAGTATTGAAGTAGAAGGTCATGCTGATAAGGAGTATCCACTTCAAAAGAAAAGACACTCCTTTGAGTTTTTAAGAAGTATAGCTCACTTAAGACCAAGAAGTAATACTTTCTCAGCTGTATTTAGAATTCGTTCATTGGCAGCTTTTGCAATACATGAGTTCTTCCAAAAAAGAGGATTTGTATATGTACACACTCCAATCATAACTGGTAGTGACTGCGAAGGTGCAGGAGAAATGTTTAGAGTAACTACACTAGACTTAAATAATGTACCTAAGAACGAAGAAGGTAAAATAGATACGACTAAAGACTTCTTTGGTAAAGAAACTAACTTAACAGTTAGTGGACAATTACAAGGAGAAGCTTATGCATTAGCATTTAGAAATATCTATACATTCGGACCAACATTTAGAGCAGAAAATTCTAATACGGCAAGACATGCAGCAGAGTTTTGGATGATTGAACCTGAGATTGCATTTGCAGATTTAGCGGATAACATGGAATTAGCAGAAGACATGATTAAGTACATTATAAACTATGTACTTGAGAATGCACCAGAAGAAATGGAATTCTTCAGCAAGTTCATTGATAAGGGATTATTAGAGAGATTAAACAATATTGTAAGTTCTGACTTTGAGAAAATTACTTACACTAAGGCTATAGAGATACTAAAAAGTGCTAAGAAGGAATTTGAATTCCCAGTAGAGTGGGGTTGTGACCTTCAAACGGAGCATGAAAGATACATTACAGAAGAAGTTTACAAAAAGCCAGTATTCGTAACAGATTATCCAAAGGACATTAAAGCATTCTACATGAGAATGAATGATGATAATAAAACTGTTGCAGCTATGGACTTATTAGTTCCAGGTGTAGGAGAAATCATTGGAGGAAGTCAAAGGGAAGAAAGACTAGACGTACTTGAGTCTAGAATTGAAGAAATGGGACTTCACAAGGATGACTACTGGTGGTATTTAGAATTAAGAAAATATGGTGGAACTAGACATGCTGGATTCGGTTTAGGATTTGAGAGAGTGATCATGTACTTAACAGGTATAAGTAACATTAGAGACGTTGTATCATTCCCTAGAACTGTTAAAACAGCAGAATTCTAAAGAACTTAAGAGATATCATTAAATGATATCTCTTTCTTTAATATAAATCATACTTGTATATTAAGGGGGGATAGTATGTTTTTTACTTCTGTAGGTGAAGGGGTAAAAAAGGGATTACAGACCACTTGGACATTAGCAAAAATAGTGATCCCTGTATATATAATAGTAACTGTACTAAAATATACACCTGTATTAAATTTTGTGGCCAACATATTTAGGCCTTTTATGAAGATATTTAATTTACCAGGAGAGGCAGTATTACCATTAGTTTTTGGGAATTTAGTAAACTTGTATGCTGGTACAGCGGCCATGGGAGCCATAGATTTAACTCCTATGCAAATAACTACCATAGCTGTAATGCTTTCCTTTTCCCATTCCATGCTAGTGGAGACGGCTGTTACTACTAAATTAAATGCTAAAGTATCCCATGTGGTAGGTATTAGGGTAGGCCTTGCCATAGTATTTGGAATAATAGTAGGTCAGTTAGGAGGGGCATTATGTTAGAGTTATTACAAAATGATTTAATGGGTCTAGTGAGATCTTTAGTAAAGATGACCTGCATAATAGTGCCCATAATGGTAGCACTACAACTTCTAAAGGACTATAAAATATTAGACAAGATGGCTAAAAGGTTATCATTTATAAGTAGATTTTTTAATATATCACAAAACTCCATATTCCCACTATTAGTAGGCTTTTTTATAGGCATATCCTATGGAGCTGGAGTTATTATAGAAAGTGCTGAAAGCGGAAATATGAGTAAAAAAGATACTTTCTTAGTAGTAGTATTCTTAATTACATGTCATGCAGTAGTGGAGGATTCAGGACTGTTCATTGCCCTTGGAGCAAATGGGTGGATATTAGTATCCATAAGAGTCATAGTGGCAATCATGCTTACTTACATCATATCTAGGAGATATGGACTAAAAGAAAGAATGAATTTAAAAGAAATAAAAGAGAAGGCATAGGCCTTCTCTTTAATATTATGCATTTGTTGGTGGTGTGAATACTCTAGCAGCAAGTTCTGTGTCTAACATATACATGGCATTAGAGTTTTCTTCGATTCTCTTTAACTTCTTAACTAATGCGCCAAAAGTTGCTTCTTCTTCTACTTGCTCATCAATGAACCACTTTAAGAAACTGATAGTAGCATGTTCCTTTTCTTCTGTGGCTAGATCCATTAATCCATATATTCTTTTAGTAACAAAGTTTTCGTGAGCTAATCCCTTTTCAAATACATCTAGCATGGAGCTAAATTCGTTTCCAGGACCATCAAGGGCAGGTATAGTAACTCTTCCACCTCTTTCAACAATATACTCATAAAACTTCATAGCATGGAATTTTTCTTCTTCTGCTTGAACTTTAAAGAAGTTAGCAAATCCAGGTAGATCTTCGTTATCACAATAAGCTGCCATTGCTAAATAAAAATTAGCTGAAAAGAACTCAAATTTAATTTGTTCATTTAATTCCTTTATTAATTTTTCACTAATCATTTTCGTACCTCCTGATTGTTAATCATTTCCATTATATGTATACCCACTATATTTTCAGGTATTCAAGAAATAATAATATTCAAAATAAAGTATAACATACATAGGAATAGTTGTTAATTTTTTCTTATTTACATGATTTCTCTTATTACGTCATATTTTTTAAATAGCATGCCTGGGTTTAGGTTTTGAGATTTTAAAGGGTTATATTCATAAAGATAAGTAGATGCACTTTTTTTATCCATATATGCAAAATATATGTTTTTATATGAATAATTTATTTGATTTTTACAGTTTAAACACCATCATTTTGCATTTTTCTCAATAATTCTCTGATATGATAGAATTGTGCGAATTTATAAAATGGAAAATAGAGGAGAAGGGAAATGAATTATGTAAAAAATATGGAGCATAAAATAAAAGAAATAACTATGAAAGATTTGAAAAAATACTACAATCCAGAGGAAGTATTAGGTTATTGTGCAAATTGTAATAACCATGAAAAAATATGGTCTTGTCCGCCCTATGATTTTAATGTGGATGAATATATAAACAAATATGAATACGCCTATATAATAGGAAGTAAAATCTATTTAAAAGGTCATAAGGGTACTGTAGATGAAATAAATGAATTATCATTAGAAATATTAGAGGATGTAAGGGGAGGCTTAGATAAAAAAATAATAAAGGAAGAAGATGAAAATAATGTAGTTTTATATGCGGGTAGATGTATAATTTGTAAAGATTGTACTAGAATAAAAAATAAGGCCTGTATTAAACCTGATAAAATGCGATACTCCTTAGAATCATTAGGTTTTAAAGTATCTGAAATTACCAGTGGATTATTAAAGGAAGAAATACTATGGGCAAAGGAATCTCTACCAGAATACTTCCTATTAGTAAGTGCTATCTTTTCAAAAGAGAAGATTAAAGATGAAAAAATAGATAGATTATTGAATACTTTGAAAAATTATTAATAAATAAAAGTAAAATAAGAGTTTTTTATTTTAAAAAATCCTCTTATTTTGATATAATAGTTTCAGTTGTGTATTTTTTAGGTCATGAAAAACTACACTAGTTTTTTGTGCTAACGATTAAGAAATGTTAAGGGTTCAAAATCAAATATTAAACAAAAAAAAGAGAGTAGGAAGGGTTTGCCATGTACGTATTAAATAAGATTGAAAAAGAGTTTGGAATCAAATTAAATGATGAAAATTGTATTGGAAAGATAAAGGAGATTGTTGAAAAATCTGCTTATGCAAATAATACAAAGGAATATGTAATAAGTTATATTGATGAAAATGAAGAAAATTTAGATTTAAAATGGGCGGCGTATTTTCTTGATTTTTTACTTAACTTAGAGGCACAAAATGAAGAAGGTCTATTAAATGACTATGATGTATTAAAGGAATATCCTCTTAGCTACTATACGGAGTTTGAAATAGGTATATTAAAAGAAGATAAGAACTTAGCTGAAGCAAAAGCTCACTTAGAAAAATCTGTAGAATTAAAAGATACAGATCCTCTTGCTAACTATTACCTAGGAAGCCTATGTTTTAAATCAGGAGAATACAAAAGAGCAAAGGAATACTATAAGGTTGCACAGAAAAATGCAAGTGAAAGTCCTTATGAAAAGGAAGTAAAGGCTAGAGCATACTATGGTATTGGAGCTGCAGAATACAAAATAAAAGAAGACATGAAGGCTTTAGTTAAAAACCTAAAGGGTGGAATGAATGTACTAACGGACTTAAATTTGGCTAAGACCATATTTGAAGGCTTAGGATTAACAGAAGTATTTGAACAAGTATCTAAAGAACTAAGAGAAAATCTTCAATCTTCTGAAGAAAATATAGAAAATTTAAATGACTATTTAACAAATATGACTAAAACAGATTTAACTGAAATAAGAAAGTCATATGATATAAAGGGTGCTAGTAAATTAAATAAAGTTCAATTAGCTGAATTAATCAGTGAAGAACTGCCTAAACAATTAGAAGAAAAGATTAAGTTACTTGATGGGGATACTTTATTAAAGTTAAAGGAAATAATAGATAATGGTGGTCAAATCATATCTAAAGAAGTACCGTATTTAACTTATTTCAAGAAGATAGGTATATTAGTACATGTAGAAACTTGCCTTGATGAGTTAAAGCTAGTTATTCCAGCAGATATAATGACCACTTTAAAAGATATTTTAGGCAAAGAAGAAGTATTAAAGAGTGTACAAGAAAATGATGAATTATTTAAGATAATAAATGGATTAATGCAATACTATGGAGTTGCATACGCGGAAGACTTAGAAAAGATTATTCATAAGTATGACGTGAATTACGAAAATGTGAGTAAGTTTATAGAAAATTGTGGACAATATAGTGACAAATTAGAATTAATCCACAACATTTTTAGCTTAAGAAATATAACTTACATTAAAAACATAATTGATGAAAGAGAAAATTACCAAACGGTAGATTACTATGAAGTTCCACTGAAGGATGCCATGATAGCTGGTGCAAATAATGGACAAATCTTATCTAGTGAGCAATTAGAAGTATATGATTACTTAAAGGATAAAAGTAAGGTTGATGAAAATCAATTTAACATGTTCTTTAAAGAATTGGTTATTATGTTACAATACAACTATTCAGCAGATAAGATAATGAAGCTTGTGGAAAAATTCATTGATATAAAGACTAATAAGGATAAAAACAAACTTACAGACAATATATTTAAATTAAACAATAACACTAGATTATGGGCATTAAAGGGAAATACTCCTGCTGATGCATTTAAGAAAAAACCTGTAGAAGTAGAAGAAAAAATCGGAAGAAATGATCCATGTCCATGTGGTAGTGGAAAGAAATATAAAAAGTGTTGTATGAATAAATAAAAATTTTAAAAGGCAATCCTAAATATGTAATCATATTTCTAGGATTGCCTTTAAGTAACTGATTCAGTATCCATATTTTGGTGGAATCACTCCTTTAACTTATAATTTTTTTATAAATACCTTCTTAAATATAGTTAATACAGTTATTACCTCCTTTGAATTAAATACTTTTTTAAATAGGATTTTTATTATGAATAACTATTTTTATTGGTCTACAGCCTCCTTTTTCTTTGTTAATATTAATATACCCAAGAAGAGTTTGAATAAACACTATATTTAAAAAAAATATATTTTTTTTTGAAAATAATTTTAGCCTTTGTGAAGATGATAAATTAGTATATAATTTTTATAGAAAAATATTTTGGGGAGGGTTTTTAAATGAAATTTACATTTTGCCATAATAACATAAATGTATTAGACCTAGAAAAAAGTTTGAAATTCTATAAGGATGCTTTAGGCCTTGAAGAAGTAAAGAGAAAAGAAGCTTCTGATGGTAGTTACATATTAGTATTTTTAGGAGACGGAGAAACTAATCATAAATTAGAGCTTACTTGGTTAAAGGAATGGGATAGACCATACAATCTAGGAGACAATGAATTCCACTTAGCCTTTAGAGTAGATGACTACGAAGGAGCTTATAAGCACCACAAGGAAAATGGATGGATTTGCTATGAAAATACAAAGATGAATCTATACTTCTTAGAAGATCCAGATGGATATTGGATAGAAATATTAGATAAGAATAGAAAATAATATTAAGGGCTATTGATGAAATCTCATTAATAGCCTTTTCATATGCAACATATTATGAATATATTGATTTTTTTCTTTTCAAGTACAAATTGTTAAATAAAAATAAGTAAAAAAAGGCTACGGATTGAATTCAATCATAACCTGTATTGCTTGTCTCATATTCACCTATAGATATAGTATTGTGTGCTCGTCACGTCCATTCTAAGAGGTGCTTTAGGGAATGATTTATTTATTCATGCTTACAACGTGTTTTCTATACTCGTTATTATATAAATTGATTAATGTATCCAATAACTGGCTAAGAGATACTATTTCTTCTGCAATAAGATTGTCATTCTGTTCAATTAGATAATGTAATTGTCTTTTTAAGCACTCTATCTGTGACGAGATTTTTCCTAAGCTTGTCATATTGTCCCCCTGTGTCCTATTAAAATATCAAATCAGACATTATTTTATCACTTTACAGTAATGAAATTTGTCGATATTGGGTAAGTATGACAAATAAAAAAACACAGGGGGATAACCCAATGGCGTATGTTACTTTTCTTCTATTAAATTACAATTTACCCTGTAGAAGCTTCTTCTTTAAGTCTACATGCTTTAAATACTCACCATTACTTAAGAAACCTTTTTCTTTAAGGCCATTAAGCATACTAATAACATTAATACAGAGTACTTTTAATTCTGTTTCTAAGTAATCAAGTTCGTTATTCATATTATCCCCCCAAAGACGCCTAGAATTATCTGTTGCAATAATTAATTTATTATAAATTACGTAGTATATCTTTCTTTTAGGTACCATGAATGGATAATAATACCATAAAAATGACGTTTTATAAGTATAATGAATAATATTTTGGAATAACTTTAAAAAAATCATTCATAAGGGATATTTTTTCAAACCATTCCTCTAATATATGTTTAGGTAATAATTAAGCTTTTGGTGTGAAGATCCAAGAGATTCTTATGTAAATCAATCTAATATAAGTATCGTTGAAACTAATTTTTAGGATGGGTCTTGATACTGTACTTTAACAATCTAAGTAGATAGCTAAATAAAAAACCTTAAAAAGGTTTTATTTTTTTGTCCAAAAACTCTAATATGTCCTATCTATATAAGTGAAAGGAGATGATAAATATGGCAGTAACATCACAAAGTAAATCAACAAAATTTAAAATTGTCTATAGTCTAGGCTTAGACAAGGATGGGAAAGAGGTTAAGAAAACAAAAACTTACTCTAACCTGAAACATAATGCATCTAACGAGGATGTGTATGCAGTAGCCAGTTCTTTAATAGGATTACAATCTAATACTGCGTTAGAAGTGGCTAAATTAAATGAATCTGAATTAATAAGTGAATAGGAGGTGTACTTAAATGAAAAGATTAGAAATGACTTTTAGAAATGAACTAGGTCGTAGCACTAAAATTAGTGTAGACCATGTACGTGATGATGTGACTAAGGAAGAAGTAGAAATAGTTATGCAGTCTATAATAGACAAAAACATTTTTAAAACGGAAAATGGTGAGCTAAATGAAATAGAATCAGCAGATATAGTTAGTACAGAAACAGTAGAATTAATCTAGGACAAGGTAGCCATTTGGCTACCTTATTTTTTAAAAGGAAGGTGAATAGTATGGAAGAAATATATACTCACATAGCAAATCTGGGAGTGCCCATAGTAGTACCCATGTATCTGTTGATACGCATAGAAGGGAAGTTAGAATAAGAATGTGATTACAAGAATCACCTTCTATACTTGTATTTCTAATAGTTTTAGTTGTTTTAGTGAACGCAATCAAATTTAATGTGTGTTGCGTTCAGCTGATATCTCAAATTAGATAATTAACATAAACTTAATAATTTTCGTATTTCCATTTTATTGAAAAAGTGATAAAATTGATTCTGTTGTTTCTAATTGGTAAAACATTTTAGATGAAAAGGGAGTAAGGTTTCAATGGATGAATTAATCACATTAAAAAGGCGAATATCAGACTTAAGAGATGAGATGCATGAATTAATTGACAAAAAAGGAAATCTTGTAACTCCTGAAGTAATACATGTAAGTCAAACGCTTGATAAAGTATTAGATCAATATTATGAAGCAAAAATGAAAAGGAATCGTAACTGACTAATATATATTTATATACAACATATAAAGCTCTTGGTAAATTAAAAGCTTAATTATGTAATAGGATCCAATATAAGGATAGTTAAAACTAATTTTTAGGAGTAGCATTTATATAGTACTTTAACTGTCTAAGTATATAATTGATAAAACCTTGAAAAAAGGTTTTATTTTTTTGGCTAAAACCTCTAATATCTCCTATCTATATAAGTGAAAGGAGATGATAAATATGGAAGAAATATATACTCACATAGCTAATCTAGGATTTCCCATAGTAGTATCCATGTATCTGTTGATGCGTATAGAAGGAAAGTTAGAAAGTCTTACAAAGAGTATAATTGATCTTTCTAATAATATAAGTAAATTAGAAAAAATCTAGCCTATAATTTGGCTAGATTTTTTTCTTTGAGAATATAATACATACAGGATTTTTAAGGATATGATTAGATGTGATAAAATAGTAGTGATATTAATTTAGGAGAGGGTAAGCATGAAAATAATCCATACGGCAGATTGGCATATTGGAAAATTAGTCCATGGTATTCACATGACAGAAGACCAGGCATATATATTAGAAGAATTTATAAAGTTAATAGAAATAGAAAAACCACAGGTAGTAATAATAGGTGGAGACTTATACGATAGGTCTATCCCTCCCGTGGAAGCTGTAGAACTATTAGATTATGTCTTTACTAGGATAATAGATATGGGAGTTAAAATAGTTGCCATAGGAGGAAATCATGATTCAGCTGACAGAGTGTCCTTTGGTAATAAGATACTTAAAAACAAGGGACTGTATATAGAAGGTAAAATAAAGGATACTATAGAGCCTATAAAAATAGAAGATGAATATGGACCTGTTAACTTTTATTTATTACCCTATGCAGACCCAGTAATAGTAAGGGAAGTATATAAGAATGAAGAAGTAAAAAGCCACGATATGGCCATGAAAGTAATAATAGATAAAATAAAAGAAAATATGAATAAGGATGAAAGGAATATATTGGTTTGCCATTCCTTTTTAAGGGGAGATAGTGATCCTGAAACTTCAGAGTCAGAACTTCCCCTATCTATAGGTGGTAGTGAGTATGTAAGTGTAGATCATTTCCTTGATTTTGACTATGTGGCTTTAGGCCATTTACACAGACCACAAAGGGTTAAAGAAGAAAAAATCAGATATTCAGGATCATTACTTAAATACTCCTTTTCTGAAACTACTCAAAATAAATCTGTAACCCTAATAGACATGAAAGAAGATGGACAAGTTGAAATAAAATTTGAGAAATTAAAGACTATTAGGGATATGAGAAAGATAAAGGGTGAAATAAATAAACTACTAGACCCTAGTGTGTATGAGGGTACCAATTGTGAAGATTATATAATGGCCATATTAACAGACGAGGGAGAAATTATAGATCCTATAGGAAAATTAAGACAAGTATACCCTAATATATTAAGAATCGAGAGAGAATCTAGGGATGAATCTGAAAACACAAGAACTAGCGCATCTAGGGAATATACTAAAAAATCATTAATAGACTTATTTGACGAGTTTTATGCTAGTATGACTAAAAATGAATTTGATGAAGAAAAGACAAATACGTTAATTAGTGTTATTGAAACTTTAAAAGGTGAAGGGAGAGAAGTATAATGCGTCCCTTAAAACTTACTTTATGTGGATTTGGACCCTATGCAGCGAAGGAAATTATAGATTTTAGTAAACTTGAAAATAAAAATATATTTTTAATAACAGGGCCTACAGGAGCTGGAAAGACTACCATATTTGATGGAATAACCTATGGCTTATATGGAGAAAGTAGCGGCGAGGAAAGGGGCGTAGATACCCTAAGAAGTCAATTTGCAAAGGATAGTCTGCTAACAGAAGTGGAACTAGAGTTTGAGCTTAGGGGTAAAAAGTATTATGTCCATAGAATACCGAGACAACTTAAGAAAAAAAGTAGGGGAGAGGGTTATACAGAACAAAAGCCTGATGCAACCCTAAAGGAATTAGATGGAGATAAAATAGTTAGGGGAGTAAATAATGTTACTAAGGAAATAGAAAAATTACTTGGTATAAATGTGGGCCAATTCCGACAAATAATAATGATTCCCCAGGGAGAATTTAGAAAATTACTTATATCTGATTCTCAAGAAAGAGAAAAGGTATTACAAAGATTATTTGATACGAGTATATATAAGTTAGTAGAGAGAAAACTAGATACTCAAGCCTCAGAATTATATAAGGAAATAAAGAATAGTCAAACTAGAAGAAATGAGAGAATTAAGGTAATAAATTGTGGAGAAAACAATGAATTGAAAGGCTTTATAGATAATGACAAAAGTATCATAGAGATCATTCCTAAGATTGAAGAGCATATAGACGATTATAAAAATAAGATTAAGGAAATGAAAAGCGAAATAAAGAGTATAGAGAAGGAAGAAGAAAATAAAAATAAGGAACTGTTAAAAACTAAGACAAATAATGAAAAAATATTAAAAAAGGAAAAGATAGAGGAAGAAAAGCAGGTCCTTGAAAGTAAAAAGAGTGAAATAGAGAAAAATAAGATAGAATTAGAAAAAATTAAAGCTGCTCAAAATATAAAGTATTTAGAAGATACTTATAATGAAATATTAAAAGAGAAAAATGAAAAGGATAAAAGCCTAAAGGATTTAGCTAATTTAATTAAAACTAGTGATGAAAAAATGGTGGTCCTAAGGGATAAATTAAAGAATGAAGAAAATAAGGAAGAAATTCGAAATAAATTATACAAGGAAATAGAAGACTTAAAGTCTAAAGAAGAAAATATTAAATCCTTTAACCTAAGAAAAATAAATTTGGAAAAGCTAGGGAAGGAAGTTAAAAATACAGAAATAGAAATAAATAAACTAGAGCTAAAGATGGAAAAACTAAAGACTGAAGAAGAAAAAATTCAAAGGGAATTAGACAAATCTAGTGATATAACTGTATCCTATGAAAAATACAAACATGAATATGAAAATAAAAAAAATATATTAAATAAAATAGTTAAAATCCATAAGGATATGGAAAACTTAGATTCCTATATAAAAGAATTTAAGAAAGCTAAAGTTCATGTTAAAAATTTAAAGGAAGAGTACGAAAAGGAATTAAAGGACTACAAGAAATTAGAAAAACTTTGGTTAGAGGGACAAGCCTATTTATTAGCTAAGAATTTACATGGGGGAGAAGAATGTCCCGTATGTGGGTCTACAGAACATGTAAAGCTAGCTACCTCTAAGGAGTATGTACCGTCTAAGGCAGAATTAGAATCAAAGAGAAATGATCTAGAGAAAAAAGAAAATACCTACAAAAGAGCTGATGAGAGATTCAGAAACATAAAATCTGAGTTAGAAGTGAAAAAAACCTTATTTGAACAATATAAAGAAGAATTATCACATTTAATAGATATGGATTTAAATCCTCTAAAGTCAAATGAATTTAATCTATTATTAGAGGAAAAGAAAAGGGAATTTAATAAGAGTTTAGTAAATATAAATGAGAAAATAAAGGATACAGAAAAGAATATAAAGGATATGGAAGTTAAGAAATCCAACTTAAAAAATATAAGGTCATCTATAAAATTAAATGAAGAAAATATTAAAGCATTAAATGACCAGTACAAGTCCTTTAATGAAAAGTATGTATTTGAAAAATCTGAGTTTAATTTAATAAAATCTAATATAGATGAAAAACTATTAGACTACGAATACTATATTAGTCTAGTTAAAAAAACAGAATCAGAATATGAGAAAATGAAAAAGGCTTTAAAAACTGCCCGTGAAGAATATGATAGGGAGAAGAACAATAATGTAAATTTAAAAGCTCGAGAAGAGGAAACGAAAAAGAGTAGGGACTCTTTAGCAGAAAAGGAAAAGAAATCTAAGGATATTTTTGAAAATCAAATAGAAAAGAGTATATTAAAATCCAGTGAAGAATATTTATTATGGAGAGATAAAATAGATAATATAAAATCTATGGAAGAAAATATAAAGTCCTTTGATGAAAATTTCAAATCTGTAATAGATAGATATGAAGATATAAAAAAGGAAACTAAGGATTTAAAGTATATAGATGTGAAGAAGTTAGAAGAAGAAATAAATAACATAAAGATTAGATCAAAAGAAAAAACTTCTTTTAAAGCTACTTTAGAAAACAACATGGAATCAAATAAAGAAAATTTAAAGATAATCAAAAAAATTACAGATGAAATAAGTGTAAAAGAAGAAAAATATAGATTAATAGGACACTTAGCCCAGGTGGCAAAGGGAAATAATAAAGAGGGTATAACCTTTGAAAGATATGTATTGGCAGCCTTTTTAGATGATATAATCTATGCGGCAAACATGAGATTAAAGAAAATGACTCAAGGTAGATATGTGTTAAATAGGGTAAATACTAGACTTGATAAAAGAAAACAAAGTGGCCTAGAGCTAGAAGTCCTAGATAATTATACGGGAAAGTATAGGCATGTAAAAACTTTATCAGGGGGAGAAAGTTTCAAAGCATCCCTAGGATTAGCACTAGGCCTATCTGATGTAGTCCAATCTTATGCAGGTGGAATAAACCTGGATACTATGTTTGTTGATGAAGGTTTTGGAACATTAGATAGTGAATCTTTAGATAGTGCTATAAATTGTTTAATAGAGTTAAAAGAATCAGGAAGATTAGTGGGTATCATATCTCATGTAAGTACTTTAAAAGAAAGAATAAATAATCGACTTGAAGTAATTAGTACAAATCAAGGAAGTAGTACAAAGTTTCATATATTATAAGAGGTCCTAATTTTAGGGCCTTTTTGTCCATATAATAAAAAAACCTTTACATATTTATGTAAAGTTCCTAGGTGATTTTATTCTTATTAATTTTGAAAAAAAAGTAATGCTGGTAACCTGGCGATCGTAGAATCCGTTTCCTTAGACCCATAGTTTTGCGACCTCGCCTTTCAACGAGTGTGCCTTTATCAACATATGAGGAGATAAAAAGAAAATATGTGCGAAGTGAAATTGATGTAAAAAAATGGAACAAAATGTATTATTTTGTTATCATTTATCTAAATTTTATTACAAATTTAAAATAAAATCAAGGGGTATTTTTAAAATTTGTTAAATTTTTTGACAAATGGAAAAAAATGGGCAAAAATTTCAAATATATCATATAAAATGTTAAAATAATTAAAGGGAGGGATGTTTAGTGAATCCGTATATAATTAGAGCGGTAAATATCTTTGGAGCTTTTGGTTTATCAAAGGTAATTACAAGTAAATTGCAAATGGAATATAATTTTTTTAGAAGTGGTTTTGATCTAGCAAATACCATTGTAGATTTTGGTATTTTTCTAGGATCTTATATGTTAATTAATGCTCTACTTACTTTTGTAGAGAAAAAAGCTTTTGGTTCTTAAAATGTAAAAATCAGGGGGATAATTATGAAGGGAATAAAGAAGCATAAGATAATAATTATAAGCATATTGGCTTTAATTATTATTTTTTTTAACTTTCTATTATCACAGGAAATATCTATTCCGTCACAGGGGTGGAGCAGACACATGTTTATAGGAGAAATTCATGCTAAGGGAGTAAACAATAATATATATAATGACAATAGTATAACCATACCACTTGAAGATAAATTCTTAAATCTATTAGGAGAAGACAAGGGTATTAGGGCTACTCTAGTAGATTATGATGGAAATAAGATAGAAGAATTTATAATAGACAAAAAATCTAACAAGCTAAAGGGATTAGGTTATAAATTAGAAAATAATCATATTTATTTATACACTTTAGAAGGGAAATCATTAAATAAATATGATTTTTCCTATGAAGAAAAAAGTTTAAATAATAAAGATACTATAGATGAAGAAGTGGGTGACTTTAGGCTAGTAAAAAATAATTTGATTTATTATAAGGATAAGATTGTTCTTGGTGAGAATTTTAGTATAACCACAGAAAAGATAAAGAGGGTGGAAGGAACTCTCTATGGAAATAACATGCATATAGCTATTATGATTAGGGAAGGTAGTGGGCAGAATCTATTAAAATATTACAGGATTTCCATGGTTGATTACAGTATAAAAGAGGTACAGGTAGCCTCTCTTCCCAGTGGAGTCAACAGTTTTATAGAGAAGATAGATATAGGTGTTGTAAAGGATAAAATAAACATATTAGTATCTAATAGGGGGGCATCTTCTAAGAAGGGTGCATTAACCTTATATGAATTTAACTTAAAGGACGGAACCAACATTAAAAACTACAGATTAGATTTAAATGAAGATTATCCATCACCCCATATATTAAAGGACAACAATGAAGAATTGTCTTTTATAGGAACCATAACTGTAATTAAGGGAACAAAGAAAGAAACTAATAATTTAATGTTATTTAGAGTTAAGGATGGGAAAATAGTTAGTAGAAAACTTTTAAGTAAGACTAATGACTTATCCATAAATCCAACCTATTTTGAAATAAAGGGAAATGAGTATGTATCTTGGATTGATATAACAGGGGAAAAAAAGAAAGTCTTCTTTGCTAGTGATAACAAAAACATAGTAGAAAAATCTTCAAAGCCTACTAAAAATGAAATGATAGATATATTTATGAATATATTATTTGGTAGCATACTAATGCCTTTTTATGGATATCCAGTACTTTTTTATATATTAGTTCCAAACTTAATTATAATAGGTTTGTTATATATTTTTAAGAAGGCTTATAATATAGACAAAAGTGTTAATATAATATATTTATTTATGGTTACTCACTTTTTAGTTAAAATATACTATTATATGAATACTATCTATCCAAATAAGGAATTATTGAGATTTTTACCAAAGTATCTTCAAGGTCCATTTAGTGCCCTAATTACCATAACTCTAGTTACGGCCATTTCCATATATATTTATTTTGACTATAGGAAAAAGGCTACTGGAGAGAGTTTTTTCATACCAAATTATATAACCTTTGCTAGTGTAGATATCCTATTGTTTATATTTACTTTAATCCCCTATGTATTTGCTTATTTAAATTTATCTTACGTTGTAAACATATGAGAAAGGGGTTACCTAAATGTTTAATAAAATGGAGTTTGAAAATGAAAAATTTAATAATATAGATGCCTATGAGGAAAACCTATCCGATAGGACCTTTGTAGATTGTGAGTTTATAAACTGTGATTTTTCAGAGGTGAATTTTTCCCTTAGTACCTTTGAGGATTGTGTATTTAAGGGATGTAATTTGACTTTAACTAATTTTAAAGAAAGTCGATTAAGGGGAGTTTTATTTCATGAATGTAAGCTAATGGGTATAAACTTTAGCTATTGTGACACTTTCATAGTAGAAATGAATTTTGAAAAAAACATTATTAGTAATTGTAATTTTTCTAGCTTAAATTTAAAGAAAACTAGTTTTAAAGAATGTGAAATAAGTAGTAGTGATTTTGTAGATTCTAACTTAGAAGAATGTAATTTTAGCAATGCTATTTTTTCAAAGAGCATATTTTCTAACACTACTTTAAAGAAAGCTAATTTTACAGAGGCAAAGGGATATGATATAGATCCTACAAATAATAATATTAAAAAGGCAAAGTTTTCATTGCCAGAGGCCATGGGATTGTTAAAGCATTTAGATATAGTAATAAAATAGATAATGGGAACGGTTATTTACCGTTCCCATTTTTTTAAAGTCCAACCTCACTAATAAATAGAGATAAATTATTTATTAAATTGTATTCTGCCTTATCTGTTCTAACAATAGGTCTTAGGGGAAATGAGTTATTTTGTCTAGCCACAATACCTTCTTCTCCTGTATTTAACTTAACAGGCAATCCAATGGGATAGATGTGTATGGATTTTTTGAAAGCTTCAAATACTTTACCATCAAACTTTGTATTGGCAAGGGCTTGAATTTTTTCAAAGCACTCATACTGTACTAAATTTTTGTCATTTAATAAATTTTCGTAGTAATTGCATAAACTAAGGATTTTAATTAAATCTCCCTGATGATTAGGTGAAAGCTTTTCAGGGCCAGACTCATCTAAAGTTTCATGGTGAAATCTTATGGCATTACATAGTATTACGGAATCTGTCTTATGTCTTAAAAAATTATAGGCCATTTGTCCATGACTCATACTATTATCATTAGACTTTAGTATTTTGCCAATATCGTGTAGTAAAGCAGCCTTTGCAAGGATCTCTACCCTATCCATGGGTAAACCATATTGATTTGCAGTCATTATACATAGGAGGCATACATTTAAAGAATGATGAGCTAAGTCTTGCCCCTTAAGAGTTCTGCCAATGGGAAGGCTTATGGGTTTGTTATTTATATTCATGAGTATATGATTTCGTACAATATGATTTAATTCATATTCATCAAATGTATTTTTCTTTGAGATATTTTCATAAATTGTGTTAAGTTTTTTTATTATTTCCACACGTACATCTTCACTTATGGATTCTTCCAGTTCTAAATCTGTATTTTCATCTTCAATATAAAGGCAATTCATTCCATAGTTTAATAATCTTTCTAATACTTTTTGGGAAATTTTATTTCCGCTATTGATTAACTTCTGTCCGTCTTGAGTCTTGATTATAGTACCTAACTTTTGTCCTATTAAATTACTGTCCAATTTTGCAAGCTTCATTTTGTTAATGCTCCTTCCTTCTGTAAAAATATTTGTTCCTAAAACGTTCATATCTTTTGTATATAAAAAAGGTGTTAAGGCAAGTATGAAATAATAATTGCCTTAACACCCAAGTATTTTAATCCACGTGAAAATACCTCACCTTATAAGTGTGAGTTTTAAATGTGGACTATTCATATATGTTTTGGCAACCTGGCGATCATAGGACAAACTGTCCCTTAGACCCATAGCTTTGCGACTCTATCTTTCAATAGATGTGCCTTTATCATTTCATATTAAGTATTTTGTCAGAGATTTAATACTATCTAGTCAAATAGTACTACAGATTATTTTACATTAAATTACATAGGTTTTGTGAAACATAATAAAAATAGGACAATAGTACTAAGAATTAAATTTTATGATAAAACTAAAGAAACATATTACTGGGCCTTGTTATGAATGAGCTATTTTTCTAAAGATATTATAAAAAATAAAAAAAGTATTGATTTTTGAAAAAGTTTAAACTATAATAGGTTTCAACATAAATATTTAAAGCTGTGATTGAGAAGAGTACATTTTCTTTTTATATTTCAGAGAGCTAACGTTTGGTGGGAGTTGGTATATGAGGGAATTTGGAATGGGCTCAGGAGTGGGAACTGAAATTATAGTAGGTAACCCGGGTTCTCCCGTTATAGAGATCGGATATCGGAAAATACTCCCGTATCTTAAGAGATGGCTATTTTTATACCTATTTTTAGGTAATAGTTAAAATGAGGTGGCACCGCGATATATTCGTCCTCTATATGGATTTCCATATAGGGGACTTTTTTAATTCAAAAAATAAGATTATTAATTAAATGGGGACGCCTATTTAATATTAAAATTATGAAGGCCTTCGAAAAAATATTAAATTGGAGGAATTGACTATGAAAAATAGAGATGGATATTTTGGTGAATTTGGAGGAAGGTTTGTACCTGAGAATTTAGAGAGAGTATTAAAAGAAGTTGAAGAATCATTTTTAAAATATATTAAGGATGAGGAGTTTTTAAAGGATCTTAACTACTACTATAAAGAGTATGTGGGAAGAGAAAACCCTCTATATTACGCACAGAATCTTACAGAGTCTTTAGGTGGAGCTAAAATTTATTTAAAGAGAGAAGATTTAAACCATACGGGTGCCCATAAAATAAATAACGCAATAGGGCAAGTTCTTCTAGCTAAGAAGATGGGTAAAAAAAGAATTATAGCAGAGACGGGAGCAGGTCAACATGGAGTGGCAACGGCTACTGTATGTGCTCTTATGAATATGGATTGTATTATATATATGGGTAAAAAGGATATGGAAAGACAGGCACTTAATGTGTTTAGAATGGAATTATTAGGAGCCAAGGTAGTACCTGCATTGGGAGGAAGACAGACTTTAAAGGATGCAGTAGATGAGGCTTTAAATGATTTTGTAAAAAATAGTGAAGATACTTTTTACCTATTAGGGTCTGCCGTAGGACCTCATCCATATCCAGTAATGGTTAGGGAATTTCAAAGTATCATAGGCCAAGAAGCAAGACGCCAAATACTAGAGAAAGAAAATAGATTGCCTGATTATATAGTTGCATGTGTAGGTGGAGGAAGTAATGCCATAGGACTGTTTAATCCTTTTTACAATGACAAGGAAGTAAATATAGTAGGAGTAGAACCAGCAGGCCAAGGTTTAGATACGGATGACCATGCAGCATCTTTAACTAAGGGAAAAGTAGGAGTTATTCATGGATTTAAGTGCTATGCCATATCTGATGACGAGGGCAATATATTACCAGTGCACTCCATAGCAGCGGGCCTTGATTATCCAGGTGTAGGTCCAGAACATTGCTATTATAAAGATAGTGGTAGGGCCACATATGAAAGTGTAACAGATAAAGAAGCACTAGAGGCATTTCAAATTCTTTGTAAAAGAGAAGGTATCATTCCTGCCATAGAGAGTTCCCATGCTGTCTCATACGGTATGAAATTAGCTAAGTCCTTAGACGAGGATAAGATTATAATAATAAATCTTTCTGGTAGAGGAGATAAGGATGTGGCTCAAGTGAAGGATATGTTAGAGAAATAAAGGATTTTCCCTATTGAAAATGAAATATATAGACATACTATAATATGATTATTTGATAGGGGGAGTAAAAGTGTTTGTATTTAACAATGAAGTAGAGAAAGTAGATCTAGCTGAAGGTAAGTCTAGGAAGATACTAGCTAGAGGTGGAAATATGATGCTTGTGGAAGGCAAGTTTGAAAAGGGATCGGGAATGCCTAATTGTCATACTCATGAGCATGAGCAAATAACTTATGTAACCAAGGGCAGTGTGGAGTTTGTCTGTGATGGAGAAACTAAGATCTTGAATGAAGGGGATAGCATTTATGTGGCTCCTAATTTAGAACATACTGTATCTAAAGCTTTTGAGGACTCCATTGTACTTGACATATTTGCACCTCAGAGGGAAGATTTCTTGAAATAGAATAGAAGACTAAAAAGAGCCTGTTAAAGTCCATGTGAAATATTAGATTAGTGTCTAACATTTGTGGTGTACTTTATAACAGGCTCTTTTTTTCTTGGTGAAAGTAATTTTTTTCCTATGCCTATGTATAAAAAAAAATCAAAAATCCATAATATAGTTAGACGATATGGAAAAATGATGAAAAAATTCAGAAAATTTACAAAAAGAAATAGATTGAAAAGGAGGAATTTTCAGAAAAATATAGAATAGATATATTTAGAGTGCATTTGTCATTTTGAACCACATCATAATATAGGCGAGGGGGAAGTCATTATGAAGCAATACTTAAGTGATAAAATAAGAAATGTAGCGTTACTTGGTCATGGAGGCTGTGGAAAAACTGTCTTAACTGAAGCTATGCTATATACAACAAAAGTTAACAATAGAATTGGAAAAACTGAAGATGGAAATACCGTTTCTGACTTTAATAAACAAGAGATTGATAGACAATTATCTATTAGTACGAGTCTAATTCCTATTGAATGGAAAGAGAATAAATATAATATATTAGACACCCCAGGATATTTTGACTTTGTAGGAGAAGTAAATGGAGCCTTAAGAATAGCAGGAGGAGCGGTAATTGTTATAGACGCATCTTCTGGAGTAGAAGTTGGTACAGAAAAGGCATGGAAGTACTTAGCTAAAAGAAAGATGCCAAGAATAGTTTATATTAACAAGATGGATAAAGATAACGTTAATTATGATAAGATTATAAATCAATTAAGAGAACATTTTGGAAAGGCTATAGCACCATTTGCTATACCACTAGGAACTGATAATGGTTTAAGAGGTTTAGTCAATGTGGCAGATATGGTTGCTAGAGAGTATAATGGAAAAGAATGTGTAGATGCTCCTATTAAGGAAGAATGGTTAGAAAGAATTCAGCCAATTAGAGAAATGCTTATAGAGTCTGTTGCAGAAAGTGACGAAGAATTAATGGAGAAATACTTTGAAGGTGAAGAATTCACTGAAGAAGAAATTCATAAGGGCCTTAGAAAAGGAGTACTTGCAGGAGATATTGTTCCTGTATTAGTAGGTTCTGCCGTGAACAACATAGGAACGCATACTCTTCTTAATATGATAGAGGATTATATGCCTAATCCTAAGGATATGGCAGCTTACGAAGGGATTCACCCTGAGAATGAAGAGTCATTGATTAGAGAAATTAAACCTAGTGAACCATTTTCTTCATTAATATTTAAGACTGTAGTTGATCCATATGTTGGAAAAATTTCTCTTATGAAGATTATATCTGGTGAATTAAATTCTGATATGGAAGTATATAATCCAGATAAAGAGGAACTAGAGAAAATAGGTCATATATTTACCCTAAGAGGTAAAAAACAAATAGATGTTAAAAAGGCCATAGCTGGTGATATAGTGGCCGTATCAAAATTAGAGTATGCTTCTACTGGAGATACTTTATGTGATAAAAATAATCAAATTAAGTATAAAAATATTTTCTTCCCACAGCCTACTTTATACATGGCAATTGAGCCAAAGTCTAAAGGGGATGAGGAAAAGATAGGAACTGGATTACATAAATTAATGGAAGAGGATCCAACTTTTATAGTACAAAGAAATAAGGAAACTCGTCAAACATTAATTGGTGGCCAAGGAGATATGCATATAAATGTTATAACTGCTAAATTAAAGGAAAAGTTTGGTGTGGATGTAACATTAGCTGATCCTAAGATTCCTTATAGAGAAACTATAAAGGGTAAAGCCGATGTGCAAGGTAAGCATAAGAAACAATCTGGTGGACATGGTCAATATGGAGATGTAAAAATAAAATTTGAGCCTGCAAATGAGGATTTCGTATTTGAAGAAAAAATCTTTGGAGGATCTGTGCCTAAAAACTACATACCAGCTGTTGAAAAGGGATTAAAAGACTGTATGGAATCTGGAGTGTTAGCAGGATTCCCAGTTGTTAATATGAGAGCTACCTTATATGATGGTTCTTACCATGATGTGGATTCATCTGAGATGGCATTTAAAATAGCTGCATCCTTAGCATTTAAAAAGGGTATGGAACAAGCTACTCCTGTATTACTAGAGCCTATTATGAAGGTGGAAGTAATAATGCCAGATGATTACATGGGTGACATTATGGGTGATATGAACAAGCGTAGAGGTAGAATATTAGGTATGGAGCCAAGTGGGGATGGAAATCAAAAGGTTATAGCAGAAGCTCCTCAATCTGAATTATTTAAATATGCCATAGATTTAAGATCTATGACTCAAGCAAGGGGAAGCTTTACTATGGAATTTGTTAGATATGACGAAGTACCAATGCATTTAAGTGAAAAGATTATCCAAAGCTATAAAGAAGACAAATAAATACTTAGACGGTGATTATTAAATCACCGTCTTTTTAAGGACATAAGGAGGTTATTATGGATAGAAAATTTGCCATAAGTTTATTGGAAAAGCATGTAACTACACCTCATATTATTAAGCATTCCTATGCTGTAGAGGCAGTTATGAGAAGCCTGGCTAATAAGCTTGGGTCACAAGATGAAGAAAAATGGGCAATGGCAGGATTGCTCCACGATTTAGACAATGACACAGTAGATTGGAAAAGTGACATGTCCCTTCATGGTCCAAAAACTATAGAACTTTTGAAAGAAAATGATTTTGGAACAGAGGATATGTACAGGGCCATATTAGCTCATAATCCTTTAAATGGAAGTAGAATAGAAAGTGATTTTGAAAGGGCTCTATATGCGGCAGATCCAATAACTGGTTTTATAACGGCTATAGCTTTAGTCTATCCAGACAAGAAACTATCTAGTGTTAAATTAAAATCTATTACAAAGAGAATGAAAGAAACTAGATTTGCAGCAGGAGCAAATAGACAAGCTATGAAGTCTATAGAAAAATTAGGAATAAGCTTTAATGATTTTGCCCAATTATCCCTAGATGCCATGAGAGAAATAAGTGATACATTAGCACTATAAAAAACGGTGATTTTTATCACCGTTTTTTACATAGAAATGATATAATTTAAAATAAATACTACGTGCTATAGGAGATGAGAAAAAAATGAAATTTATAGAGACGTTAGCCTTTATTGCAATAATGGTTATAATTGTATTATTTCCTAGTTCTTCTTATGCCAATGAAGAAATGTCCATGCAAGATGCACTAGATGAATTGGAAGAGTTTATGGATGAAAATTTTAATAAGGATATAAAAAGAGATTATAAGACTACAATTAGTTTTGATTCTGAAAATAACAAATTTGAAATAAATGTGGAAAATGAAAATGAGACCATGAGATTCTTAATAGATGATGAAGTTTATAATTATAGATATAGGGATAAAAATGATGATAAAATTCTTCCTAATATAACTATGGAAGAAGGAAAAGAAATAGCAGATGAATTTTTAAAGAGAAACATAGGCAATAGATTTTATAATTTAAGATTAAAGGACGATGTTATAATAGGTTCTCAATTGGATAATTATGTATTTTGGTATAAAGAATATATGAATGATGTAGAGGTAGATAGAAGTTTTGTAATGGTATATGTGGATGGAAATACTAAAGAGATAACTTATTATGACAAGGAACTAAAAAAATATGATTCAGTAGATAAAGTGAAAAAAATAATAAATGAAGATGATGCTAAGAAAGTATTAAAAGATAATCTACATATGAAATTGATTAAAGAAGGTGAAGATTATATATACATACCCATGTTTGGATATGATGCTCACCTGGTAGATGCCAAGACTGGAGAGTATAAAAATCTTTATAAGGAGATTATAGACTCGGAAGGGTTTGAATGTGGATCTATTGAAAATATTATTAACAGGGAAAGGGCAACGGAAATATATTTTAATAACTTGGAATTGAGTATGAAATATATACTTGAAGAAGAAAATTTGAAATTAGCATATTCTATAAAAAGTCCTGAAAAAATAAATGGAGTAGATGGACGGTTAATTAAGGAAAATGATCGTGAGGAAGAAGATGTACATTTAGAAGAAGATATATACTTAGGAGAAGATGTATATAAAAAAGAATTAGAAATATTATATCTTAGAAACATAATAGATAAGGATTATAATTTAGAGACAAGCCCTACTCGTGGAGAAGTAATAAAATTAATGTCTAAAATATTGGGAAGTAGAATACTCTATATGGGGGACGAAATAGAAGTATTATGTACGGATGTAACTAGGGATGATCCTTATTATGAATATGTACAAAATGCCATAAAGGATAATATTATTGAAAACAAAGAAGAAGAATTGAAACTAAATGAAGAGATAAACTTAGAAGAAATAAAAGAAATGATTTTATATAGTATAGAATCTCAATCCAGAGCAGAGAGATATAAAGAAGTAACATTAAATATATTTGGTAAATATGATAATAAAGAATTTAATAATAGGGATTTAGCGTATATACTATATAATATTTTTTCTAAATAGCTAGAGTAAAAAAGGACATAACGAAAGTTAGTCCTTTTTTACTTATTCGGAAATTACAAATTTAAACAACTGTAGATTAGTAAAAAAGGATAAGGGGGTGTGGGGGAAGAATTCCCCTGCCTCTTTAAAGGAAGGTGTTCAGATTGCGATAGCATACGCCTGCGGGAACCATAGGGTTCCATAACGAATCATACAAAGTATGACTTTTTTATTTTATTAAATTTTATTTTTGGAAATAATAGAGATAGTTCCAAATCGCAACCTAAAAATTGGAAAAGCATAGGGTTGATAAAATAAAAAATATATTTTATAATTATATTAAAGTCAAAGAAAGTCAAAAATGGAGTGATCATATGGCACGCATAAGTGATATTATAGAAGTATTTATAAAGGAATTATTAGAAGAAGCAAATAACAGTGCAATAGAAATACAAAGAAATGAGTTAGCCAATTATTTTAAGTGTGCACCATCTCAAATAAATTATGTTCTCACTACTAGGTTTAGTTTGGATAAGGGATACATAGTAGAGAGTAGACGAGGTGGAGGAGGCCATATAAAAATAGTTCAAACTAATATGGATAAAGAAAATTTTATCAAATTAATACTCCATGAAATAGGAACCTCCATTTCTGCTATGAAAGCTAGGTCTGTAATAAGTGTATTAAGAGACAAAAAATTTATTACAGATAGGGAAGCTCATATTATGACTTCAGCCATAAGTGATAGAAGTTTAATTACTCCTATGAATATAAAGGATGAAGTTAGGGCTAATATTATAAAGGGGATGATTATATCTCTTATAAACTTTAATGGGAGGTAATATTATGCTTTGTGAAAACTGTAATGAAAGAACAGCCACAGTGCACCTTACTAAAATTATGAATAATAAAAAAACAGAAATACATTTATGTGAACTATGTGCAAAGGAATCACAAAAGATGACCATGGATACTCCCTTTTCTATAAATAGTTTTTTAACTAGTATATTAGATTCAATACAAGATTCTCCATTAAAAGTGGACTATATCCAAACTACAGAGTGTGATCATTGTAAAATGACTTATTCTCAGTTTAAGAACCTAGGAAGACTTGGATGTAGTCATTGCTATGATGCTTTTAAAGTTAAATTAAACCCCCTCATAAAAAGAGTTCAAGGCCATGAAAAACATGTGGGTAAAATACCTGAAAAAATTGGTGGAGATTTTATAATTAAAAGAGAAATAAATGAATTGAAGAAACAATTAAGCAAATCCATAGATAAAGAAGAATTTGAGCAGGCTGCTGTATTAAGGGATAAAATAAGAGATTTAGAAAAGAGATTAAAAGGGGAGTAGGTGATTAATATGACTAAATGGATAGATTGTAGTGGACCAGATGAAGATGTGGTTATAAGCAGCCGAATTAGGCTTGCAAGGAATATAGAGAACATTCCTTTTCCCATAGCCCTCACAGATAAAAGCCAACAGCAAGTTTATGATGAAATAAATAAGAATATTGGTGAAGATCCCTATGAGTTAAAGCTTATGAAGGAAATGACAGATGAAGATAAATGTATACTAGTAGAAAAGCATCTAATAAGTCCTAGCTTAGTAGAATCTAGCTATGGAGGAGTATTATTAAACCAAGACCAATCCATAAGTGTCATGATAAATGAAGAAGATCATATAAGGATTCAATCCATACTTCCAGGATTCCAACTAGATGACACATATGAATTAGCAGATAAAACAGATGACAAGTTAGAAAGCAATATAAGATACTCCTATGATGAGAGACTTGGATATTTAACTTCTTGCCCAACTAATGTGGGAACGGGCATGAGAGCATCTGTAATGGTTCATCTACCAGGAATTACTATTACCGATTATATATCAAGAGTATTTCAAGCAGCAAATCAAATGGGTTTGGCAATTAGGGGCATATATGGAGAAGGAACTAAGTTTTTAGGTAATATATATCAAATATCCAATCAGCTTACATTAGGTAGAAGTGAAAAGGAAATAATAGAGAATTTAAAACATGTAACAAGACAAATTATTGAAAAGGAAAGGAACATAAGAAAACAACTTCTTCAAGATAATAAGATTCAATTAGAAGATAAAATCTATCGTTCTTTAGGAATATTAACCCATGCAAGAGTATTACAAGAAGTAGAATGTATGAAATTAATATCTAATTTAAGATTAGGTGTATTTTTGGACATAATAAAAGATATAGATTCATCCTTAATCAATAAAATGATTATTATGACTCAGACTCCTTATATAAAGACATTAATTAATACAGAAGATATTAACCTTATAAATACCAAGAGGTCAGAAATAGTTAGAAATTTATTAAGGACATAATTGGAGGTGAATAACATGGATATTTTTGCTAAATTTACTCAAAAGGCTCAACGAGCCGTATTGCTAGCTCAAAAATCAGCCGAAAATTTCAAACATAAGTATGTGGGAACAGAACATATACTCATAGGTCTTTTAAAAGAAGATACGGGAGCTGCTTATAAGTCCCTAACTAATTTAGGAATAAAAGCTTCCACCGTTGAAGAGAAGATAGAAAGGCTTATAGGTAGTGGAGATAATACTTTCACTAAATTATTAGGATTCACTCCTAGAAGTAAAAAGGTATTTGAACTTAGTATAGTGGAAGCTAGAAGACTTGGTCATAATTATGTGGGAACAGAACATATACTACTAGGTCTATTAAAAGAAGGAGAAGGAATTGGGGCTAGACTTTTATTAGATGCAGGATTGGGAATTCCTAAAGTTAGAAATGAAATAATGAAATTCCTAGGGAATCAAAATGGCAATTTAAAGGAAGATCCTTATCAGGTCGAAAAGAATACTCCGACCTTAAATGAATATGGAAGAGATTTAACAGATATGGCTAAGGAAGATAAATTAGATCCAGTTATTGGTAGGGAAAAGGAAATTGAAAGGGTAGTTCAAATTTTAAGTAGAAGAACTAAGAACAATCCATGTTTAATAGGAGAACCAGGAGTAGGTAAAACGGCTATAGCTGAAGGTCTAGCTCAAAAGATAATGGAAGGAAACATACCAGAAATATTAAGGGGAAAAAGGGTAGTAACTCTAGATTTAGCATCTATGATAGCAGGAGCTAAGTATAGGGGAGAATTTGAAGACAGATTAAAAAGGGTAATGGAAGAACTTAGAAAAGCTCAAAATGTAATCCTATTCATAGATGAAATGCACAATATAATTGGAGCAGGAGGAGCAGAAGGAGCCATAGATGCATCAAATATTTTAAAGCCTGCCCTAGCACGTGGTGAACTTCAAACAATTGGAGCTACCACTCTAGATGAATATAGAAAGCATGTGGAGAAGGACTCTGCTTTAGAAAGAAGATTTCAACCTATAACTATAGAGGAACCAACCATAGATGAAACTATAGAAATCTTAAAGGGACTTAGAGATAAGTATGAAGCCCATCATAGGGTTAAAATAACTGATAGTGCCCTAAAAGCCTGTTCAGAACTTTCTAGTAGATATATAACAGATAGATTTTTGCCAGATAAAGCAGTAGATTTAATGGACGAAGCTGCATCTAAAATAAGGCTTAAGATAGCTACTCAACCACCAGAACTGAAAGAGTTAGAAGAAAAAATAGAAATATTATGTAAAGAAAAGGAAGCGGCTGTTAGTCAACAGGATTTTGAAAGGGCAGCCTTCGTAAGGGATAAGGAAAGGTCTGCTAAGGAAGAATTAGAAAATAGAAAAACAGATTGGAAGAAATATCAAGCTAGTGGAATAGTTACAGAAGAAGAAATTGCGCAAACCGTATCAGATTGGACAGGAGTTCCCGTTAAAAAATTGGCTCAAGAAGAGTCACAAAGACTTCTAAGTATGGAAGATATTCTTCATAAAAGGGTAATAGGTCAAGACGAAGCAGTAAAGGCTGTGTCTAGGGCTGTAAAAAGGGCTAGAGTAGGTCTTAAAGATCCTAAAAAACCAATAGGGTCCTTTGTGTTCCTCGGTCCTACAGGTGTGGGAAAAACAGAATTATCAAAGGCCTTAGCTGAAAGTTTATTTGGTGATGAGGATAGTATAGTTAGGGTAGATATGTCTGAATATATGGAAAAGCATGCCGTATCTAGATTAGTAGGTTCACCTCCAGGATATATAGGGCATGATGAAGGCGGACAATTGACAGAGGCTGTGAGAAGAAAGCCCTATAGTGTAGTGTTATTTGATGAAATAGAAAAGGCCCATCCAGATGTATTTAATATATTACTTCAAATATTAGATGATGGAAGATTAACTGATTCTAAAGGAAAAGTAGTAGATTTTAAAAACACAGTTATAATAATGACTTCAAATGTGGGTGCCCATACTATTAAAAAGCAAAAGACACTTGGCTTTGCTGGGTTAGTAGAAGATGAAAAGAAAAATGAATATGAGAAGATGAAAGAAAATGTTATGATAGAATTAAAGAGAAAGTTTAGACCAGAGTTTTTAAATAGGATAGATGACATAATAGTGTTCCATCAATTATATGAAGAGGACATATTAAAGATAGTAGATCTAATGGTGGAAAATTTAAAGGAAAGAATGGAAAGCTTAGGAATAGGTATGGATATAACTGCTCCTGCTAAAAAGCTTTTAGGAGAAGAAGGCTATGATAAAGAATATGGAGCCAGACCCCTTAAAAGAACTATCACTAAATTATTAGAAGATGGATTGTCAGAAGAGTTATTAAAAGGCACTATCTCAAGTGGAGATATGGTAGTTGTAAAAGTGGAAAATGGAAAAATTGCTTTTAAGAAAAAATAAGACCTTAATTAGGAAGGTTAGATAATAAATATCTAACCTACCTAATAATTCTATCTTAAGAAAAACTTAAACTATTATACCTATTTAAAATAGCCAAGCATAATTGTTTAAACACTATATTTATGTTAATATAAAAAAGTGAAGAGCAATTCAATAAAATGACGAGGGGAATATTGTATGGATAAAAAATTTTTTATTGTACATAAAAAAATATTACCTGAAGTATTTGAAAAAGTATTAGAGGCAAAGGAATTACTAAGAACCGGAAAAGCTAAAGGGATAACAGAAGCTACTCAAAAAACGGGCATAAGTAGAAGTACTTTTTATAAGTATAAGGAATATGTATCTCTGCCTTCTCAATTAGAAGGAGGGCAAAAGGCTACGGTCACTCTTTTACTAGATCATCTGCCAGGAGTATTATCTAAGCTTTTAAATGAAATTGCAGATATGGAAATTAATGTGCTTACTATAAATCAGGATATTCCTATAAATGGTATAGCCAATGTGAGCATGACATTTGATCGTTCAAGATGCCAGTTACCAATGGATGAAATAATAGGACATTTAAAAAGTATTGAAGGAACTAACAAGGTGAGCCTTGTGGCTATGGAGTAAAGTAATAACTTTACTCTTTTTTTGTGTTTAAGTAGTTCTAAAGTAGTGATAAACAGTAAATAGACCTATTTATACGTTGACTAGTGTAAAATCAAAGTATAAAATCAAATTATAAAGGTAATAGTGGAAATAAAAATAATATATAACAAAAAGGTGAAAAGATGGCGAAAAAAGTAAAAAGTGTTTTTGTATGTCAAGAATGTGGAAATGAAAGTCCTAAGTGGATGGGTCAATGTATTTGTGGAGCATGGAATTCTTTCGTAGAAGAGAAGCCAGTAAAAAATTATACTAAATCTCCTACTCTAACTAGTTCTACATATCCTCAGCCTATAAATAAAATAAAGACTGCAAATTACGAAAGAGTAGACACACATATAGGTGAATTAAATAGAGTATTAGGGGGTGGTCTTGTAAAAGGATCACTTACACTCATATCTGGAGAGCCAGGTATAGGTAAATCAACTCTTATATTACAAGCTTCTCACAAAATAGCTAAGCATCATGGTACTGTTTTGTATGTTTCTGGAGAAGAGGCAGAAGAACAGATTAGAATGAGAGCTGAGAGACTTGATGCCATTCATGAAAATGTAATGGTAGTATCGGAAACTAACGTAGATGTAATTGAGAATTATATTAAAGAAATTAAACCTGCATTTATTATTATAGATTCTATTCAAACCTTATTTAAACCAGACTTATCTTCTGCACCAGGAAGTGTATCACAAGTAAGAGAATGTAGTAATGTACTTATGAGAATAGGAAAAGGAAATGATATACCTATATTCATAGTTGCCCATGTAACTAAAACAGGGGATTTAGCAGGGCCTAGAATTTTAGAACATTTAGTAGATACAGTACTTAGTTTTACAGGAGAAAGAACTCAAGAATTTAGAGTTGTGAGGGCTGTAAAAAACAGGTTTGGAACTACTAGCGAAATAGGAGTATTTGAAATGAAAGAAGAGGGGTTAGTAGAAGTAGGTAACCCTTCAGAGATATTTTTAGACAGTTTAAGCTCCGATGTGGAAGGGGCTATAGTAGTTAGCTCATTAGAAGGAACAAGACCAATACTTCTTGAAATCCAAGCATTGGTTGCTCCTACTAATCTGGGATTTGCAAGGAGAACTGCCGTAGGCATAGATTTAAATAGATTAAATCTAATGTTAGCCGTTTTAGAGAAGAAAGTAGGATTACCTCTTACTAATCAAGATGTGTATGTAAATGTAGTAGGAGGATTGAAACCAGAAGGAACTTCTAGTGATTTAGGACTTGCTTTAGCCATATACTCTAGTATGAGAGGAATTAGTATACAGACTACTAAAGTGTTGGCTATAGGAGAGATAAGTCTTACAGGGGAACTAAGACCCGTATCACATATTGGCAAAATGATAAAGGAAGCTTCTAAAATGGGATTTAAAAAGTGTATAGTGCCGTATAAGAGTGTAAAAAAAATGGAGAATATAGAAGGAATAAAAATTATAGGAGTAAAATCCTTAAAAGAAGCAATAAATGGAATGTTTTACAGTAAATAGGGGTACAATAAGGATTAACTAGATTGGGAGGGCTATACAATTGGTAAAAGATGATAAAATAAAAGAAGAAGGGATAATGGAATCCATAAGAAGATTAGCTCCAGGAACTCCTCTTAGAGAAGGTCTTGAAAATATCCTTAGAGCCAAAACTGGAGCCTTAATTGTAATAGGAGATACTAAAGATGTAATGAACTTGGTAGATGGTGGCTTTAATATTAACATGGATTTAACACCAGCTTATATGTATGAATTGGCTAAAATGGATGGAGCCATAATACTCAGTTCAGATGCTAAAAAAATATTATATGCCAATACACAATTAATTCCAGATCCATCTATTCCTTCATCGGAGACTGGAATAAGACATAGGACAGCAGAACGTGTTGCTAGGCAAACAGGACTTATTGTTATATCAATTTCTCAAAGACGAAATATAATTACCATATATAAGGGATATTCAAAGTATATTGTTCAGGATACTAATAAAATATTAAATAAAGCCAATCAAGCCATACAAACTTTGGAAAAATATAAAAAAGTACTAGATCAAGCCATGACAAATTTAACAGCCCTAGAATTTGAAGATTTAGTTACCATATATGATGTGGCAGTAGTTATACAGAGAACGGAAATGGTAATGAAAGTAGTTGGAGAAATAGATAAGTATATAAGAGAATTAGGAAATGAAGGCCGACTTGTAAATATGCAGTTAGAAGAGTTATTAGCTAATGTAAAGGAAGATGGAGAGCAGATAATTAAAGATTATATACATGATTCTAGAGTTGAGGATATTCTCCATGCATCAAGGGAGATAAAGTATTTATCCTCTGATGAATTATTGGATTTAACAAATATATGTAAGATATTAGGGTACTATGGTGGAATAGATGTGTTATTAGACACACCAGTACATCCTAGAGGATATAGAATGTTAAGCAAAATACAAAGGTTACCTATGGCAATCATTCACAAGGTAGTGCTACATTTTGGCAATTTCCAAAAAATATTAAAGGCAACTACTGATGAATTAGACGATGTGGAAGGTATAGGAGAAATTAGAGCAAGAACCATTAAAGAGGGACTAAGAAGAGTTCAAGAGATAGCTTCTTTAGATAGACATATAAGATAAAAGAGACCTTTTTCAAGGTCTCTTTTTTAATATAAATTAAATTTTCCTAGAGTTTCCATTTGCATTATTTGCTTCTTTATTATATCTGATACATCCATGTTAAGTCCATTGCATATACCTACTAAGTAAAATAAGTGATTACCTATTTCCTCTTCTATTTTATCCCTGCAAGTTTCACATAAATCTCCTTTAATATGAGTATCCATGAAATTATTTAGTTCATTAAATGAGACATCAGAAGGTATTTGTTGCTTTTGTGCTTCTATTTTAACACAACCACAGTTTGTTACAGTTTTTATAATAGCTCGATTGACTTTAGAACAGCTTTCCTGATATTTTGAGAGTAAATCTAATATACTTTTATGCCTTATTAACAGTTCATCTACTTTCTTTTGAAATTCATAGCATCTATAGTCACTCATATTTTCACCTCTGATAAAATTAATAATATTATGTTTAACTTTATTGTATAATACTATTCAGAAAAAATAAAGGGTATTTGAAAATCAAACAGAAAATTATGAAAACTAACTAAAAGTCTATGCTTATTTTTTAGCAATTAGACTTTTTTATTTACTAAAAAATTAAAGTTTACATGAAAATTACATGAAGTTAATAAATGGATAAATTAAACAATGTATATATAATAATAGAGCCTATTAGAGTGGGTAGGGGTATGAATAATATGTAAATACTCTAGGATGGGAGTGTTGATCACAAATGATGAGAAAGTATTATGACAAGTTTGTAGGAAAAATAAATAAGTGGGGGATAAGGAAAAAAACAGGTAAGAATAGGGGAATAGGGTGTAAGTTCAAAACTATAAAGAAATTAACTGAGTATAAAGAGAAAATAAAGAAGTTAAAAAGCACAAAGGAATTAATCAAGTATATAGGCCAAATAAGAGGAATAAAATTAAGTTTAGGGACTAAATTTATCCTACCCTTTGTCATATCCTTGATTATTCTTTTAGTAATTTTATCTGGAATGATTACTAAATTAACAAAGGAAGCTTTTACAAATACAACAACAACTATTATGAAAATCGTTAATGAACAAGGGGCTGCATTAGTAGGAAGGCAATTAGAGAAAAACTTAATGGAAATTAACCTTATAGCAGATAATGAACTCATAAAAAATCCTAACTCTTCATGGGATAAACAAAGAGAACTTTTATTGAAATATGTTAATAAGAATAATTACAAACGTATATTACTTGTAGATTTAGAAGGAAATTTCAAATCTACAGATGGTAAAGAAAATAATTTAGGGGAAAGAAAAGATTTTTCGGGGGCAGTTAACGGTACTCCATCTATATATGAGCCTTTTTTAAATTCAGAAGGTGAATTTTTAATGAGCTATATGACCCCTATTTATCACGAAGGGGAAATTTCAGGCGCATTAGGAATTATTAAAGATGGCAATGAATTTTCAAATATTATTGGAAATGTTAATTTTTTAAATAGTGGAGAGGCATATATTATTGATCAATCAGGTAAACTCATTGGAAGTAGTACCAACAAAATGGAAAAATATTTAGAAGCGGGATATTATACTAAAGGAAACTTTAGAAAGGATCCAAACCTTAGAGAGTTATCTAAATTTGTATCAAGGGCAAAAACAGGTACATATACGTACACCCTAGATGAAGAAAAATTCCATGTTGCTTATGAGCATCTTCCTATGAAAAATTGGGGATTTTTAGTATCCGTTAATGATAAAGATTTTTCTAATATGTCTAGGGCTTTGGTAAATCCTATCCTCGTTATGATTGCTATAGTTATGATATTAGCCATAGTATTAAGTATGATAACGGCTAAGGTGTTAAAAAATAAGTTTTCTAAATTAGAAAATACTTTGGAAAATTTTTCGGAAGGAGATTTTGCTAAGGAAATTGTTATTCCTAATTCTAAGGATGAAATAGAAGATATTTATGTAAAAGTGAAGGAATCACAAAGTAATTTAAGACAAATGATATCTCAAATAAAAAGGAACTCTGGAAATTTAGATGAAGAAAGTAATCATTTGAAAAGTATTTCGGAAAAACTTTTAGATACATCATATACTATGAAAAATGCCATGAATGAAATATCAGATAAAAATAATTTCCAAACGGAGGATTTAATACATATAAATAGTACCGTTGAAGAGTTTGGTAACAGAATAAGTGGAATTACTAAAAATATTGAAACAATCGATAAAGATATTGTACTAATTAATAATAAATCTAATAAGAGTAACGAAGAAATGAAAGGTTTAATAGAAGAAATTAAAAAATTTGAAGAGAGCTTCATAGAATTTACCAAGGTGATTTTCAATATAAACTCTAAAATCGAGTCAGTTACTAAATTTACAAATACTATTACTAAAATCTCAAACCAAACAAATTTACTTGCACTAAATTCTGCAATTGAAGCAGCCAGGGCAGGAGAAATGGGAAGGGGTTTTTCCGTTGTAGCTGATGAAATAAGAAAATTAGCTGAAGAAAGTAAGAATGCGGCAATGGAAATTAGTGGAATAACCCAAGAGATATTGGATGATTCAAAACGAATGTCTGAAAGAACAAATGAAATTGATGAAGAATTAAGGGCACAAAGATATTATATTGAAAATATGATTGGATCATCTGAAACAATAAATGATCTAATTGATCATATAGCACCTCAAATAAATCATATAACAGGATCTATTCAAAATATAGAGAAGGAAAAATCAGATATTGCAATGAAAATAGAGAATATTACTAGTATGTCAGAACAAATCACTTGTACTACTAAGGATGTGGTTAATTCAACAGAAGAACTTAGTTTATGCAGTGAAGATGTAAATAACATAACAAATATGTTAAACACCATGTCCACCGAATTAAATAAGGAAATTGACAAATTCAAGGTATAGGATGAAATCTACTTAATAGCTAAGAAGAAAAATCTTTTAAGTAAAGACCCCACAATAAATTGTTATTGTATACAAGAGAAAAAACTATTGACATGACTGTGCTGTCTGTGATAAAATTAAATATTTTTCTTGACTAAATTGTCAAAATATTATATACTAATTTTAGGCAATGTAAAATGTGGGAGGTTTTGCTCTATGTTTAATATAGGCGACAAAGTGGTATATCCTATGCACGGTGCAGGTATAATTGAAGCTGTAGAAGAAAAAGAAATCCTAGGTAAAAAGAGAAAATACTATATTATGAGAATGCCCATTGGCAATATGAAGGTTATGATTCCTTTAAAAAATGTGGAAGAAGCTGGTTTAAGGGAAGTTATATCTCTAGATGAGGTGGATCAGGTATTAGCTGTTTTGAGTGATGATATATCAAGAATGCCAAAGAACTGGAATAGAAGATATAGAGCAAATATGGATAAGATTCGAAGTGGAGATATATACGAAGTGGCAATGGTAGTTAGGAACCTCATGCTTAGAGATAGGGAGAAGGGGTTATCTACAGGTGAGAGAAAAATGCTTGCTAATGCAAAGCAAATATTGATAAGTGAAATTGTATTAGCAAAGGATCTAGAAGAGAAAACTGCAGAAGAGTTGATAGATACAGCCATATTATAAAGTTTAATTTAGGACGCTTATTAATATTAGCGTCCTATTTTTAAATATATGGTTGTTTTGATTATAAAATTATATTAATATGGATATAATTAATGGATAGGAGGTGAAAAGATAATGTTTAACAAAATAATTAGAGGAGCCCTAACATTAGCAGGAGCTTCAGCCGGATATGCATTATCTGTACTATTTGTTGATGTATGGGAAAATCAACAACTTTTTAATATACCTGATCTGACGCCTATGACCGAATTGTCCATATGGTTGTCAGGAGCTTTAATTGGAGCTATTATATTATTTTTAACAACACCGAGGTTGATGTCAAAAGGTCTAAATACAGCTAATCGGTTAGAAAAAGAATTACAAAAGATACCAACTATGGATATTATTATTGGTTCATTCGGTCTTATATTAGGTTTATTTATTGCCTATTTAATTGGAAGCCTTTTAACGAAAATACCAATACCTTTTCTAGGGACGGCATTATCATTTGTAGTTTACATATTCTTAGGTTATCTAGGTATAAGTATTGCAACAAAAAAGAAAGATGAACTTGGCAATATAGCATCTGCTATAAAGAAAATTCCAAGTGCAAAAGAAAAGACTCAAACAAAGAAGCCAGAAGGAGCTTCACCTAAGATATTAGATACAAGTGTTATTATAGATGGAAGAATAGCAGATATTACTCAAACAGGTTTTATAGAAGGACCACTAGTCATACCAGAATTTGTTTTAGAGGAATTAAGACATATAGCAGATTCATCTGATAGTTTAAAGAGAACAAGAGGTAGAAGAGGCCTTGATATATTAAATAAAATTCAAAAGGAAATAAAAGCAGAAGTAGTTATAACTGACAAAGATTTTGACGAAGTTTCAGAGGTGGATATTAAATTACTTAGATTAGCCCAATTCATGTCTGGAAAAGTAGTTACTAATGACTATAACTTAAATAAGGTTGCTGAATTACAAGGAGTTCCTGTACTTAACATAAACGAACTGGCAAATGCACTAAAACCAGTAGTGTTGCCAGGCGAAGAAATGGTAGTACATGTAATTAAAGAAGGTAAAGAATCTGGTCAAGGTGTAGCCTACTTAGATGATGGTACTATGATAGTTGTAGAAGGTGGAAGAAAACACATTGGTCAAACTATGGGAGTATTAGTAACCAGTGTACTACAAACAGCAGCAGGACGAATGATCTTTGCTAAACCAAAGGGAATTGTAGATAAAACGGCATAATATATCATATTAATAACCTGGCATTTTGCCAGGTTATTTTAATTATTAAATTTATAGGGGGGATATACATGGACTTGAAAATATACTATGAAAATGATATTTTAACCTATAGAGTATATTTTTTAAAGGAGAAATAATATGAATACAGCAATTATTTTAGCGGCAGGAAAAGGGAGCCGCATGAAGGCTCAACTTAATAAACAATATTTAATATTAAAGGAAAAGCCTATTTTGGCTCATACCATAAGTGTTTTTGAAGAAAGTCCTTTAATAGATGAAATAATTCTTGTTATTAGTGAATTTGAACATGACCTTTGTAAAAATAAAATATTAGATAAATATAAATTTAAAAAAGTGAAAAAAATAGTAAGTGGAGGGAAAGAAAGGCAGCATTCTGTATTAAAGGGTATAAATGCAGTGAATGAAAAGACAGACATAGTATTGATACACGATGGAGCACGACCACTTCTTACTAAGAATGTAATAAAAAAGTGCGTTGATTCTGCTAAGGAATATGGAGCCGCATCGGTAGGAGTTCCCATAAAGGAAACTATAAAAATTATGGGTAAGGATAAGTTTGTAAAATACACACCGAAGAGAGAAAACGTATGGGTAACTCAAACGCCGCAGGCCTTTAGTATAGAAGTTATTAAGAGAGCCCATGAAGTTGCCATAGAACAGGAAATTTTAGGTACAGACGATGCCATGTTAGTAGAACATATGGGTGGAGATGTTAAGATGGTAGAAGGAGATTATGAAAATATAAAAATAACTACTCCTGATGATTTAATAACAGCAGAGGCCATACTGGCACATAAGAAGCATATATAATCTTAAACTAAGGAGGAAATCATAATGAGAGTTGGATTGGGTTATGATGTACATAAATTAGTAGAAGGAAGAGAATTAATAATAGGAGGAGTTAATATAGATTACCATCTAGGTTTACTTGGTCATTCAGATGCGGATGTATTACTACATGCCATAAAGGATGCCATATTAGGAGCAGCAGCCCTAGGAGATATAGGTAAGCACTTTCCAGATACGGACCCTAAATATAAGGGGGCAAGTAGTATAGAATTATTAAAAGAAGTTAATAGGATAGTAAGGGAGAAGGGGTATAAGGTAAATAATATAGATTCTACCATAATAGCTCAAGCCCCAAAGATGGCACCTCATATAGAAAAGATGAGAGAAAATATAGCCACTAGCCTAGGAGTAGACATGGACTGTATAAATGTAAAGGCAACTACTACGGAAAAATTAGGTTTTACAGGAAGAAAAGAAGGCATAGCAGCAGAAGCTATTGCAAGCATTGTGAGTATATAGATAGAGGCCATAGTAGTAGCCTATAAAAGGCTTTTTACTATATCCTTGATTAAGGATATTATTTCATATATAATAAAAAGATGTAAATATAGATATAAACACAAAAATTTAAATAGATAATCTAAGGAGGAATTTGTATGACTGTAAGAGTAAGGTTTGCTCCAAGTCCTACAGGATTTGTACATATTGGAAGTTTAAGAACGGCACTTTATAACTACCTATTTGCAAAGAAAATGGGTGGAAAATACATCCTAAGAATCGAAGATACGGATAGGACTAGATTAGTTGAAGGTGCTATTGAAAACATGATAGAAGCTTTAAAGTGGGCAGGAATTGAACACGATGAAGGTGCTATGCTAAGAGACGGAAAAATAGTAGAAGAAGGTGAGTTTGGTCCTTATACTCAATCTGAGAGACTTGATATATACACTAAGTATATTGATGAGTTATTAGAAAAGGGACATGCGTATCACTGTTTCTGTTCTAAAGAAAGATTAGACCAAGTACGTGAAGAGCAAAGAGCTGCTGGTACTACACCAGGATATGATGGAAAGTGTAGAGACATCTCAATAGAAGAGGCAAAAAAGCGTATTGAAGCTGGAGAAGAGTATGTAATAAGATTAAGACTTCCAGAAAACAAAAACATCACATTCAATGATGTGGTAAGAGGAAGTGTTACAGTAAATACTGCTGACTTAGATGACCAAGTATTAATCAAGACTGATGGATTCCCAACATATCATTTTGCAGTAGTAGTGGATGATCATTTAATGGGAATTACTCATGTTATTCGTGGAGAAGAGTGGATCATATCTACTCCAAAGCACGTATACTTATACGAGGCCTTTGGATGGGAAGCACCAAAGTATGTTCACTTACCAAATATATTAAATAGTGAAAGAAAGAAATTGAGTAAGCGTCATGGAGATGTGGCTGCAAAGGACTTTAAAGCTAAAGGATATTTACCAGAAGGTTTAGTAAACTATTTAGCTTTAGTAGGTTGGTCTCCAGAAGATAATCAAGAATTATTTACTATGGAAGAACTAATTGAAAAGTTCTCTTTAGAGAGAGTTTCAAAAAGTGGTGGAGTTTTTGATAAGGATAAATTAAATTGGGTAAATAGCCATTATATAAAGGAATCTGCTCCTGAGAGAATTACTGACTTAGCTATTCCTTACTTAATAGAAGCAGGATTCATAACGAAAGAAGATGCAAAGGAAAAGTATGAGTGGTTATGTGACATGGTTAAGCTTCTTCAAGAGAAGATTGACTATGTGGCTCAAATTACAGATAAGGTAGATATTTTCTTTAAAACTGAAATAAAACCAGAAGATGAAAAGGCAGAAGAAATATTAAAATTAGACCATCTATCTCACTTGTTAGATGTGTTTAAGGAAAAGGTAGAAGCAGCTGATATTATCGATGAAGCCTTTGGAAAGAAAGCTCTTAAGGAAATCCAAAAGGAACATGGATATAAGGGTAAAAACCTATTCATGCCAATAAGAGTAGCCTTAACTGGAGCAGTTCATGGACCAGATTTAAACTTAATGTTAAAAGTTTTAGGTAAACAAAACATCATAAACCGCATAGTATATGTAAAAGAAAACTTATTATAAAATTTTTAAATCATATGGATAAAGACTGTGAATAGGAAAAGTAAGTTTTAATATGCTTTTAGAGAATGACCATCATGGGCTGAAAGTGGTCTAAGATTATATTAAAACCGAAAATGCACCTAGGAGTCGTGGCCTGAAATAATAGTAGGGTTTATGGGGTGGCACCCTTATATGCCAACTAAGCTGAGAAGGAAACTTCTAAGCAGAGTGGAACCGCGATAAATCTTCGTCTCTGTATTTTTATAGGGACGAAGATTTTTTTATTTAAAAATTTTCCATGGAGGTGACCTATGTTTAAACTATTCAAAGAAATAAATGAAGATATAGAAGCAGTATTAGAGAGAGATCCAGCGGCTAAGTCAAAATTTGAGGTTATCGTATGCTATCCCTTTATTATTAGTATAATAAGTCATAGAATAGCTCACGGTATAAACAAGAGAGGATTTACTACTTTAGCCAGGTTCATGTCTCAAGTAAGTCGTTTTTTTACAGGAATAGAGATACATCCGGGAGCTACTATTGGGAAGAGATTATTTATTGACCATGGTATGGGCGTGGTCATAGGAGAAACGGCAGAAGTTGGAGATGATGTTACCCTATATCAAGGAGTTACTTTAGGGGGAACTGGAAAAGATATAGGTAAGAGACACCCTACTATAGGAAACAATGTGGTAGTTAGTAGTGGAGCTAAAGTACTTGGACCATTTAAAGTTGGAGACAACTCAAAGATTGGATCAGGTGCTGTAGTATTAAAGGAGGTTCCACCTAATTGTACGGTGGTAGGTATACCTGGACGGGTAGTTATTAAAGATAATATAAGAATAAAAGAAAAGATAGATTTAGATCAAATACACCTACCAGATCCAGTTATGCAAGAGCTTGAATGTCTACGAAAGAGAATAACAAAGTTAGAAAAAGAGTTACAATATAAAAAGGGGAGTGCCAATAATGAAGATTTATAATACTCTAACAAGACAAAAGGAAGAATTTAAACCAGTAGATGAAAAGGAAATTAAAATCTATGCATGTGGGCCTACTGTATATAACTATTTTCATATAGGAAATGCTAGACCTTTTGTAGTCTTTGATACTTTAAGAAGATATTTAGAATACAGAGGACATAATGTAAAATTTGTTCAAAACTTTACAGATGTGGATGACAAAATAATAAATAAGGCTAGAGAAGAAGGTATTAGTGCAAAGGCAGTAAGTGAAAAATACATTAAAGAGTATTTTGTAGATGCAGATGCCATAGGAGTAAAAAGGGCAGATATTCACCCAAAGGTAACTGAGTGCATAGGGGATATTATAAAGTTTGTAAAATCCTTAGTTGAAAAGGGATATGCTTATGTAGTTGATGGAGACGTATACTATGATACTTCTAAGTTTGAAGAATACGGAAAGCTATCAAAACAAAGTATAGAAGATTTAGAAGCTGGGGCTAGGATTGAAGTTAAGGATATAAAGAAGAATCCAACGGACTTTGCCCTATGGAAAAAGCAAAAGGCTGATGACGAAATAGCATGGGGTTCTCCTTGGGGTAAAGGGAGACCTGGGTGGCATATAGAGTGTTCTGTAATGAGCACTAAATACTTAGGTGAAACTATAGATATTCATGGTGGTGGACAGGATTTAATATTCCCACATCATGAAAATGAAGTGGCCCAAAGTGAAGCGCATACAGGAAAGCCATTCTCTAAATACTGGATGCATAATGGATATATAACTATAAACAATGAAAAAATGTCTAAATCTAAAGGAAACTTCTTTACAGTAAGAGATATACTAAAGGAGTTTGATGGAGAAGTAGTGAGATTTTTCTTACTTTCAGCCCAATACAGAAATCCAATTAACTTTAGTAGAGATCTTATGGAGCAATCTCAGAATGGATTGGAAAGATTATATAATGCTAGAAATAATTTAAATCACTTACTAAGAAATGCTGAAGATGGTACTATGGATGAGGGCGAAAAGGCTGTGTATGAAAGACTATTAACTTACAAAGATAAGTTCATAGAAAATATGGATGATGACTTAAATACGGCAGATGCTATAGCAGCCATATTCGAATTAGTTAAAGATATTAATACTAATGTTAAAAGTGAATCTTCTAAAGAACTAATGGAAAAATCCTTAGATTTATTTAATGAATTAACAGGAGTACTTGGTATAGTTACTAAGGAAGAAGAAGAGGTAGATGAAGAGGTAGAAGCATTAATTGCAGAAAGACAAGAGGCTAGAAAAAATAAGGACTATAAGCGTTCGGATGAAATCAGGGATCAACTAACAAACATGGGTATCATATTAGAAGATACTCCTCAAGGACCAAAGTGGAGTAGAAAAAAATAAATGATCAGGCGAAAGCCTGATTATTTTTTTGTAATAATTGCTGAATCTATTGATAAATTTTGAATAATGTGTTAATTTAGTTAAAACAATTGTAAAAGGATGGATATTATGGAAATTAAAAACTATATAAGTAGTATTGAAAATAGATTAAATGCATATTTTGATATAAACAGGAATTACTTTTATGATGAAAAACATATGAACATAATGGCCACCCACAACTGCAAAAACTCTAGATATTTCATGAGTAAAAGGGTAAATATATATTCCTTTGAAAATAACGAAGTCATATTTCTAAAGGACTATGAGCATATAAATTTAGATATATTAAACTCCTTCATAAAAACTTTAGAATCCTCTGTAGATGATTTTGTGACTCCCAGTGATGAGCATATGAGTACTGATATAACAGGGGTATTAGTAGTAGGCAAAGGAGAAATAGATGAAGATTTAATTAAAAGGGTTAAAAAATATAAGTTTTATAAGAGCTTCATGTTTGGTTTTAAAGGATGGGTAAATATAAAGCTTATATTAGTTAATGTAAATGATAAAAAAATCATTACAAACAAAAAAGGAAAGGGGGCAAGGTCGGTTTACGACGTTTTCTAAAAATTTTTAGGAGGGGATTCCATGAATTCACTATGGTTAATTTTAGTTAGTATTGTGGTATTTTTTATTGCGTACGTAACTTATGGAAGTTGGTTAGCTAAACAGTGGGGGATAGATGAGACTCGAGAGACTCCAGCCCACACTCAAAACGATGGTGTAGATTATATGCCAGCTAAATCGCCAGTACTTTTAGGTCATCACTTTGCATCAATAGCGGGGGCAGGGCCTATAGTAGGACCTATTGCCGCAGCAGTATTTGGATGGCTACCAGTTATGCTTTGGATAATTATTGGAGGGATATTCTTTGGTGGTGTACAAGATTACAGTTCCATATTTGCATCTATAAGACATGATGGTAAATCTATAGGTGAAATTATAGAAGTTAATATTGGTAAAAAGGGTAAGAAGTTATTTGGTATATTTGCTTGGCTTACATTACTATTAGTTATAGCGGCCTTTGTTAATATAGTTGCTAATACCTTTGTAAGTGTACCAGCAGCAGCTTCATCATCAGTAATGTTTATAATGCTTGCCATATTATTTGGTTTCTTTGTATATAGAAGGGGAATGCCTCTTGGTATTTCTAGTATAATTGGTGTAGTACTTTTATTTGGATGTATAGTACTTGGAGTAAAGTTTCCATTAGTTCTTTCTAAACAAGTATGGATATATATATTATTGGGATACATATTTGTTGCATCTGTAACTCCCGTTTGGATACTACTACAGCCAAGAGATTATTTGAACTCATTCTTATTATATGCCATGCTTATAGGGGCTGTTTTAGGTATAGTAATATATAGACCGACTATAGAATTGCCAGCAGTTACTTCTTTCAACGTGGGAGGAAAACTATTATTCCCTATGTTATTTGTAACTGTGGCCTGTGGTGCCATATCTGGATTCCATTCATTAGTTGGATCGGGTACGTCTTCTAAACAATTAGACAGCGAAGCAGATGCTAAGATTGTTGGATATGGAAGTATGCTTATAGAATGTGTCCTTGCAGTTATAGCAATCATAACAGCAGCTTATGTGACTAAGGATAAGTTTGCAGAGTTATTAGGTGCTGGAGGTCCTATAAATGTATTTTCCGATGGTATAGGAGTATTTATGTCTAAGTTTGGAATTCCTTATGCTACGGGTAAATCTTTTGTAGCATTAGCTATATCAGCCTTTGCCCTTACTAGTTTAGATACGGGAACAAGACTTGGAAGATTCATATTTCAAGAGATGATTGATCAAAAGGAAGGGGAAAGTGAAAATATATTAGCCAATAGATATGTGGCTACAGGTATTACGGTTGTTTTAGGAGGATGGTTAGGTAGTGGTAGTTGGACTAAGATTTGGCCAATATTTGGATCAGCAAATCAATTACTAGCAGTACTAGCCCTAATAGCCGTTGCCGTATGGTTAAAGAAAAGTGGAAAGAATTATAAGATGTTCATAATTCCTATGATATTCATGCTAGCCGTAACTGTATTTGCTTTAATATTACTCATAAAGCAAAATCTTGCCAGTGAAAATTATATATTAGTGGCATTACCAGCACTGCTGTTACTATTTGCGTTAATATTAACTAAGGATGCATATAAGGTGTTTACAAGTAATGATAAAGAGCACATAGTATAAAATTAAAAGGGTGTGGAAAAATTTCACACCCTTTTAATTTTTCGAATTTTTTAAAAGTTAATAGATAATATTTGAAAGTTAGTATAGAATATAGGTAAATAGGTTACTAAATAAATTTTAATGGGGAGTTATGAAAAATGAATGATATGTTTTCAATTGGACAAGTGGCAAAGATACATAGAATATCTATTCAGACCCTAAGGTATTATGACAGAATAGACCTATTAAAACCTGAACATACAGATGAAAAAACTGGTTACAGATATTATACTGAGGCACAATTAGAAACATTAGAAACTATAAGTTATTTGAAATTATTAGGAATGTCATTAAAGGATATAAAAAATTATTTAAATGAAGGTCATGTGAAAAATAGCAAAGAACAATTAAAGTCTCACTTAAAATTAGTAGATGAAAAGATAGAAGAATTAAATTACGCAAGGAAAAAAATAATCAATAAATTGAACATAATAGATAAGGCCCTTTTAATAGACGATTTTAAAGTTCATGAAAAATATATAGGTGAAAGAAATATAATATATAAACCTCTAATTAATGGTCAGGATTTTACTGAATTTGGTATGGCCATAAAGGACATATATGAAATGGCCAATGAACATTACCTTGAAGTGAAGGATGAAGTAGGAGTTACTCTGGAATATGAAGATGTTCTAAAGGGTAAATACGAGTCTTTCTCAGGCTTATTTTTATTCACACAGGATGATGATGTGAGCGATATTAAAAAATTACCTAAGGGCAAATATGTGTGTTCGTATCATAGGGGTAAGTACAAGGATACCCATAAAACATTTAAAAAAATGTTAGATTATATTAAGAATAAGGGATATGAAGTTACAGGTAAAGTTGTAGAAATATCTTTAATTGACCTACTTGTGGCTAAAGATGAACGAAATTATATAACAGAAATACAAATTCCCGTAAAATAAAGGACCATGAAATTCATGGTCCTTACAGATTGTAGACAAAGTCTACAAGATTATAGACTTTTGACAAAATTTAAGTTCGAGGCGTGCTGAAACCAAGAGACCGCAGCGTATATAGACATACGTAAGGGTTCTTGGTTTCAGCAACAACGAAGAAATTCGGGTTTGTCAACAGCCTAAAAGGACCATGAAATTCATGGTCCTTAAATTTATGCTACTTTATTTTCAATATTCTCTACTGCATCTGGTACACTTTTTCCAAAGAACTTAACTACTACAAATATTAATATGATAGCTACTGGTAGTACTATCCAAACTGGAATTCCAAGTCCTACAGGAATATATCCAAATAATACGGATATTAGGCCTACGCTTAAAGCATAATATAGCTGAGTCTTAACGTGTTCTAAGTGGTCACATGCAGAACCCATGGAAGATAATATGGTCGTATCTGATATGGGAGAACAGTGGTCTCCAAAGATTGCGCCTGTTAAAACTGCTCCTGCACTCATTACTACATAACTAGTTTCTGGAGATATGGCATAAGCTAGAGGTATAGCTAATGGCATTAGGATACCCATAGTACCATATGAAGTTCCTGTAGCAAAGGATATGATAGATCCTAATACAAATATTATTGACGGTAATAAGAATGCTGGAATCTTATCTGATAAAATTGAAACTAAAAATTTAGCAGTACCTAATTCCTTAATAGTTCCTGATAAGGACCAAGCTAATAATAATATTACTGCTGTAATAACTAATGACTTTGTGCCTTGAACCCAAGTATCAATTGCTTCAGATACGGTAAGAATTTTCTTTCCTACAGCCATGATTATGGCAATTACACTGGCGATTAATGCTGCTTGGAATAAAACTATACTTGCATCAGATGCACCAAAGGTTTCTCTAATGGCCATTACTGACAATGGAGATCCATCTACTGCTGCTTTAACAGTTTCATCTAAATACCCATATCCATTAAAGTAAAAACCAACAAATGCTGCGACTATTAATGTACTTATAGGAATTATAGCATTCCATACACTTAATGTGATTCCTTCCTTTGGTTCTAAATCATCACCTTCATCACAGGACATGGCAGTAGCTCCATCTGGTAATAATTTTCCTGTAGTTCTAGCTCTAACTTCCGCCTTGTGCATTGGTCCAAACTCTTTTAACATTATGGATGTGGCAACTATAAATACTAATATAAGAATGTTATAAAATCTATAAGGTATAGTTTCCATAAATACACCATAGGCATTTACACTTTGTCCAATGGATTCATAGGCGTCTTTTATAAGTCCTATTTCATAACCTACCCAAGTGGAGATAAGGGCAATACCTGCAATTGGAGCAGCTGTAGCATCGATTATGAAGGCCAATCTCTCTCTAGATATCTTTAATTTGTCTGTTACTGGTCTCATAATAGGACCTACGATTAAGGCATTTGCATAATCATCAAAGAATACAACTAAACCTAAAAGCCAAGTTACTAATTGGGCACTTACAGGAGTCTTAGCTCTTTTGGCTAGAGCTTCAGCTACGGCCCTTGCTCCACCCATTTTAGATATAACACCTATAAGGCCTCCGATTGCTAAACACTGAAGGATAATACCTGCATTCCAGCTATCAGCAAGGGAACCTAATATGTGGTTAACAATATTTAAAAAACCGTGGATAATAGCACCAAAGAAATTATTTGTGTTAAGTGCTATTAAGAAAGTCCCGGAGAACACTCCTATGAATAAGGACAGTACCACGTTTTTAGTCACAAAAGCCAATGCGATGGCAACTAATGGTGGTAATAATGTTAATAAACCATATTTGTCTGCATTAGCTTGGGCCACTTCTGGGTCCACAGCTAAAGAGACAGTAGTCATTAATAAAATAAATAATAAAGTAAGTATAAAGACTCTTCTTTTCATTTTTTCTTCCCCCTATTTTGTCTATCCGTTTACTAATTCAAACTTATATTGCTATTGGGGTGTAAAATAAAAAAACTCCTTAAGCTAAGGCTTAAGGAGTTAGAAACACGTCAAAAAAACGTATGATATTTCTAATTCCAACAATAGCCCTCCACAAAGAAAAACTTTGTGACAGTCCCATACATATTCTGTATAGTCCCAACATATGACCTTAAAGCTATCAGTCATACATTTCGGCGAAATTTCCTTTCTCATAACGTCAAAGTTGCTTAACTCAGTTATAATACTAATAAATATCGCACCTCTATTATTGAACTGCAAACGGATTATTTAAATGTATGCTTAATATAATAGTATCTTTTAGAAAATGTGTCAATAGTAAAAATATGAAAGGTCATTTTTGACAAAAATTTATAGGTATGATATTATGGTCGTGAAATTGAATAGTTATGTATTCACTGGGGGTGCCTAAAGGCTGAGAGCAGACTTGATTCTGTAACCCTTTGAACCTGATCTAGTTAGAACTAGCGAAGGGAAGTGTAGTGATTTTTTAATAAAAAACCATGTGCTTTCCAAGTACATGGTTTATTTTGTTTACTAGGCAATTATGTATTTTTTTAGGAGGGGTTATAAATGAAAAATTCTTCAACAAAGAAATTAATTGAAGGTGGTATAGTTATAGCTTTGGCATATGTACTTAGTCTTGTTAAAATATATCAACTTCCCAATGGCGGTTCTATAACAGCTGGTAGTATGGTTCCTATCTTAGTATATGCCCTAAGATGGGGAGGTGGACCGGGAGTTTTCGTTGGAATTGTATATGGTACAATACAATTCATATTAGGTCCTAAATGGTCTTTTCACATAGTATCAATTTTGTTTGATTATAGTGTTGCTTTTGGATTTTTAGGACTGGCTGGTTTCTTTAAGGGAAGTCTACCAAAGGAAATGCTAGGAGTGTTTATAGGTATATTTATGAGATTTGCAGCCCATGTAGTTTCTGGGGTTGTAGTATGGTCCTCTTATGCACCAGAGGGAGTAAGTCCCCTTACCTATTCAATTATATATAATGGTTCCTATTTGATACCTGAAATAATAATTTCAATATTCATATACGGACTTTTACATAAACCACTTAAAAATATGAAATATTAAAATAGGCCCTCTTTTGAGGGCCTTTTTATTGTCTAGGAAAGTTAATTATCATGAAAACTATAAATCAATAAAAAAAGAAGGGGTTGTAGGTGAAGAGTTCCCCTGCCTCTTTGAAGGAGGGTGCTCAGATTGCGGTAGCAATCGTCGAAGGAAACCATAGGGGTTCCTAGCGAAGCATAGGTCGCATGCCTTTTTTATATAAAAAACTTTTTATTATTAGAGTACTATTACATTATTTGTGGAAATATATTACAATGTAATAGGAAATAAAAGGAAAAGGGGATGTTAAATTTGCAAAGAAAGATTATGAGTCTTTTTTTAGTTCTTGTGATGGTATTTTCAATTAGTATGCCAGCCTTTGCTAATGAAGACACAAGTGAAACCAATGTGAAAATATCAAAGGATAAGGCGACGGACATAGGAAAGGAGTTTCTAAAGAATTATTTTGCCACAGAGATTGATGAGAAAAAATTTGAAACGAGAATAGAGTTAGAAAAGAGTTGGAGACAGAAAGACAGTAAAGTATGGAGAATAAGATGGAGAAATCGTAAAGAAAATGGTGGAGTTAATTTTCGTGTTGAAATAGATGCTAATACGGGAATTTTATTGGATTGTACCAAGGATTCTTATGATTATGATGAAAAGATAAGTGTACCATCCATATCAGAAGAAGAAGCTAAGAAAAAAGCTCAAGAGTTTCTTAAAAAAATTCAACCAGGAAAAGTTGGAAGTGTTAAATTAAGAAATGAAGAAAATAGAATAATGAATAGATATGACATTTCTAATTATAGATTTGAATATGTAAGACAAATAAATGGTGTGGAATTTCCTTCTAATGGCATAAATCTAGGGATAGATGGAACAAATGGGGAATTGATAGAATATAGAATAAACTGGGACTACAATATAGATGCACCAAAAGTAGAGAATATAATAGATAAAGAAGAAGCTAGAAAATTGCTAGAAGATGAAGTTGCTATGGAGAAATATTATTTAGGAATTAGGGATGAGGAAACTAGAAAAACTAAAAATATCAAATTAGTATATAGAGCAAGTTATAAGGGAAAGAATGAATTAGATGCTAAAACAAAAGAATTTAAAGAATACAATATAGATAAAAACTTAGAGAGTAAAGATATATCCTTTGATAGAAAACAAGAAATATACAAAAAAGCTTTAAATATTAAAAAAGAGAAAGTAGACAAAGAAAGGGCTGAAGAAATAATCAAAACCCTTTTAAAAGACCTGTATGAAAAAGAGATAGAAATAGATTCCATAGAATATATGGAGAACGTTAATAGATATAGAAATGCTGGAAAGAATTGTTGGGAAGTGGAGTTTAGAAAAAAAGGTGCAGAAAAGTATGATACAGATGGAGGAATAACTATAAACGCAGATACGGGAGAAATATTAAGCGTTAATATTTATAATTACAGACGTGGATCAGAAGAATTTGAACTAAAGTTAACTTGGAATGAAGCATATGATAAGGCTATAGAAGCTATAGAAAGATTTTATCCAGATAAAATAAGGGATATAGATACTAATCAAAACCATTATAAAAGATTAGATGATGATGAAATAGAAAGAGATTATTATTTTCATTTCTCTCGAAAAGAAAATGGCATAGGATTTGATGGTGATTCCATAAATATAAATATAAGTGCACAGGACGGAACAATAGAAGATATCCATATGAGATGGACTGATAATATGGAGTTTCCAAATCATGTTGGGAAAATTTCAGAAGAAAAAGGAAAAGAATTATGGCTTAAGAATTTAGAGTGCAAATTAATATACTCTAAGGATATGGATAAAAAACATAATAAGCTAAACTTAGTTTATGTATTAGAAAATAAAATTAATAGATATGGATTAAACATAGATGCTAACACTGGTACGTTTGTAGATTATTCGGGTAAAGAAGTTAAATTAGATGAAAAACCTAATGTGGATAAAAATCATCCATATATACAAGAATTAAAGGTATTGGCAGCTAAAGAAGTTATTGATATAGATAAAGTCAGTTTAAATAATGAAATAACTTTAATAGATGCAGTGAAAATGTTAACTAAGGCTAAAGGATATAGAGCCTATAGAGCTAATAGATATGAAGACTTAAAGTTTACTAACATATCTAAAGAAGATGAGAACTACAGTATCTTAAAGGGCGCTGTATATTTTAAAATATTAGATAATGAAGCTGTAGAATTTAATAAAGAAAAGAAAGTTAACAATATGGATATGGCTAAGCTTATGGTAAAAGCCCTAGGTTATGAAAAATTAGCTAAGGCACAGGACATTTATGTACTGCCATTTAAAGATGCTAATAAGATAAGTGAAGAAGATAAGGGATATGTGGCTCTTTGTAAAGGTCTTGGATTGATTGAAGGTGAAGAATTTAATCCACAGAAGAATATTACTTACTTAGATATGGCTATAATCATATATAAGTCCTTGGAAAATTTTAAAGAATATTAATAAATAAAGGTGGATGTCCACCTTTATTTATTAATATGATCATGTATATGATTATTGAAAATTCTGGTTGTTAGGTTAAAATATATATTGAGGTGATACTAATGATAAACATAACCATATCAGATGAAATTAAAAATAATATTCCAACCATGGCATTAGGTGTAATACATGGAGATGTAAAAGTAACAGAACACAATGATAAACTTTGGGAAGAAATAGATAAAGCTTGTGAAGAACTAAAGAATAAGTTAGAAGTAAAAGACATAGCAACTCTTCCAAATAATAAAGATGCTCGAGATGGATACAGAAAATGCAAGAAAGATCCTACTAGATACAGAATAGCATCAGAGGCCCTAATAAGAAGAGTAGTTAAAGATAAGGGATTATATAAGGTTAATAATTTGGTAGATATAAACAACTTACTATCTATAACGTCATACTATCCTATAGGATGCTTTAACATGGATAAGATAGAGGGTGACGTGGTTATGAGAGTTGGTAAGAAGGATGAACCTTATGAGGGCATTGGTAGGGGTGTTCTTAATATAGAGTTTATGCCTGTGGTGAGTGATGACCTAGGAGCATTTGGAAGTCCTACTAGTGATAGTGAGAGAACCAAAATAACTAAAGATACTACTAAGATGCTAATGACCATACTTGCCTTTGGAGGAACAGAAGGATTAAAGCAGTGGAATGAAAAGGCTAAGGAACTATTTGAAAAATACGCAGATGGAGAAAATATAGAAACGTACATAGTAGAATAGATAAGATATGAGATAGTTGATTTCACATTAATTTGTTTAATCAACTATTTTGTTAATAAGGGGGAATTGGGCATATGGATAAGATTATATTTAATATCTATGGATGCAAATTACTAGATACTATAAGGAAAAGAGTTTAAAATTATCCAATAAAACTAAAACAGCCATGTAAAATTGGCATAGTATATATTACGGCAGGATTTTTTATGGTCATATTTAGTGCGCTCTAGAAAATAAAAAAATCTGTAAATTAAATTCACTTATAGGAGGAATTATATGTTTTTTAAAGAAAACTAGATTTTAAAATGATAATAAAAATACAATAGTTTTAAAATTATAGGCGGTGGGATGAAATGTTAGAAGTGAATTATCATGAACTAGGTGAAGTCAGTGATGAAAAGTTGGAATTTGCCATAATAGGTACTACTTTTTGTGACAAGTGGGTATTTGTAAAACATAAAGATAGAACCACTTGGGAGATACCAGGTGGCCATAGAGAGTATGGCGAGGACATAAATCATACGGCAAAGAGAGAGCTTTACGAAGAAACGGGAGCTAAAGAATGTGATGTGATTCCCTTGTGTGAATACTCTGTAACCATAGATAATAATACTAGATACGGAAGGCTTTTTTATGCAGAGGCAGAAAAAGTAGGGGACCTTCCTAATATGGAGATAAAGGAAGTGGGAGTTTTCCATGAGTTACCTGAAAATCTCACTTATAAAGAAATACAACCTATTATATTTGAAAAATTATTAAATTGGCAAAAAAATATATAAAACAATTATGGTCAGTATCATTTCATGATACTGGCTTTTTTATTGTAAATATTTCAACGGAAAAAATTCTTGTCATACTAAAGGTTATTTTGTCTGCATAAAATGTCTTATTTGAAAGAAAAGTAATTAACTTTAACAGTATAGGACTTTTAATTAAGTTCAGCTTGAACTTTAACTTAATCTTTAAAAACTTAACTTTTTAAGGATAGTACCTAAACTTGAAATTAATGTTTTAAGGTTATGAACTTTATGAAGAATGGGTGCAGACGAGTAATATACTAATTGATAAGAATGAAATTTAAGGAATTATAAAAATATAAGAGATAGATTTTTATGTGGAAGGCTTATAATACAAATATGTTCATTTTTCTACATTGTAACAGGTGTTATCAGGAAAATGAAGAGATGTTTTGTCTAAAACCATATGTTAAAATGAGAAAAAAGCTAAAAAAATCCAATAAACAAAATATTTCCCGAGAAATATATATGAATCCACAAAATAATTCAATGCTATAAACAAAATAAGACAAATAAATGGATGGTTCTAAGAATTTGTATTCAAGGTCAGTTTTATAGTGGAATAATCTATTATAATTTAAAATCTATAGAAAATAATAATAGAAAGTACTTATGGTCCTTAAGAAGCCTTTAATCTTTAGCCAAATTATAGTATCATTTAGAGTAGTGTAAACTATAAAAAAGTTGAGGTATTATATATGGGAAATGATTTTTTGAAGTCTTTGAACTTAGAAGAAAAAACAGAAAATGAAGTGAAATTTTTAAATTCTTTAGTATTGGCCCATATGGGAGATGCAGTATATGAGGTATATATAAGACAATATGTCCTTCATAAATACGGTGGATATGTGAATAACATACATAAAAAATCCACCAAGTTTGTAAAAGCCTCTGCACAAGCTCGTATAGTCCATGGACTTAGTGATGAGTTTTCAGAGGAGGAATGGGGTGTAATAAAGAGGGGAAGAAATAATAAGTCTAGTACGGTTCCTAAAAATGCTAATATTTCAGATTATAAATATGCAACGGGCTTTGAAGCATTAATAGGATATTTATATTTGACAAATAAAAAAGAGCGTATAGAAGAGATTATATTAAAGGGAATTAATATATTAGAAGAGGAACTGGAAGCTAATTAGGTATAAGATAGTCATATGAAGAGGTGGGATAAAGTGAGCAAAAGAGAGAAAATAATGCTATATGTTACAATTCTACTAACTGTTGTACTTGTAGGTAAATCTCTATTTTTCGATGAAGTAAAGGTGAGTGGAGATGAACTTAAAGTAAAGAAATTTGTAGAGTTAGCTGTTAAAGAAAACCCTAAATACAATAACTTCTTTGCAAGAAAGAACATAGTAACTTATAAGGTAACATCCATATCAAAGGTTAGTGAAGAGGGAACATCACATATTGGATATATGGGAAATGATAAATATATAGAAGCTGATGTAGATGGGAAATATAGAGTTAAAGTGACTGGATATTTTCTTAGAATCTTACCGTTTAAAAAATTTAGTGTAGAAAGTAATACAGAATCATAAAGGGGATGAAGTGAAGTGAATGTGAAATTAATCCAATATACTAATGAACCAGAAAAGGTTGTAGCGACAGCAGCTAAATTATGTTACTCTCCTAGTGGTGTAGATGAAATACAAAAGGGATTAGATGATGAAAAAATCGAAAAATTTATTAGTATGCTAATGGGATTAGGTCATGAATCTCCCATTGAACATATAAACTTCACCTTTGCAGCAGAAGGTATAAGTAGAGTTTTAACTCATCAATTAGTTAGACATAGAATTGCTTCTTATTCCCAACAATCTCAAAGGTATGTAAAGTTAGACCAGTTTGAGTACATAATTCCACCAAGTATAAAAGGAATAAAAGAGGCTGAAGATAAGTTTATAAAAGCTATGGAAGAAGATCAAAAGACATATGATGAATTAGTTGGGATTTTGCAAAAAAAACATATGGATAAATTTTTGAAAGATGGTATAAGCGAGAAAAAGGCCAAGAGTATGGCAGAAAAAAAAGCTATAGAAGACAGTAGATATGTATTTCCAAATGCCTGTGAAACTAAGATTGTATTTACTATGAATGCTAGAACTTTAATGAATTTTTTCCATCATAGATGTTGTGAAAGAGCACAATGGGAAATCCGTGAAATGGCAACAAGAATGTTAATGGAAGTTAGAAAAGCAGCCCCTAATATATTTAAATATGCAGGTCCAAACTGTTTAAAGGGAACTTGTCCAGAAGGTGCCATGACCTGTGGAAATATAAAGGCTGTAATAGAGAAGTTTAAAAATATATAAAGAGGTGTGAAATGAGTAATATAGATAAAATTGAAGGTAGAAATCCTATAATAGAAGCATTGAAATCAAATAGGGAAATAGATAAGATAGTTGTAGCAAAAGGATCAGAAAGTGGATCTATGAAAAAGATAATGGCCATGGCCAAAGAAAAGGGTATAGCCATATCATTTGCTGAAAGAAAGAAATTAGATCAAATATCAGAATCACATAATCATCAAGGGGTTATAGCTTATGTAGCAGCTCATACCTATGTGGATATAGATACTATACTAGATAAAGCGAAAGAATTAGGTGAAGAACCATTTATTATAATATTAGATGAAATTACAGATCCTCATAATTTAGGTTCCATAATGAGGACTGCAGATGCAGCAGGAGCCCACGGTGTTATAATTCCAAAGAGAAGGTCCGTAGGATTGACGTCTATTGTGGCAAAGACCTCTGCTGGAGCTATAGAGTATGTTCCCGTATCTAAAGTTTCTAACATAGCATCTACTATAGATTACTTAAAAGACAAGGGCCTTTGGATAGCTGGAGCTGACATGAAAGGTGAAGTTTCATATAAACAAAATTTAAAGGGAAGTATAGGCCTTGTTATAGGTAGTGAAGGAAAGGGTATATCTAGATTAGTGAAAGAAAAATGCGATTTCCTAGTAAAATTACCAATGAAGGGACAAGTATCATCTTTAAATGCATCTGTGGCTGCCAGTGTATTAATGTATGAAGTTGTAAGGCAGAGAGAATTTACGAAATAGGGTGGTAAATTTGGGAAAATACTTGTTGGTAGATGGTTATAACATAATAAATGCATGGCCTAGACTTAAGAAGATAGGTGCCACTAACTTAGAAGAAGCAAGGGAAAAACTTATTGAAGATATAGTTGAGTATAAGCATTATACAGGGGAAACAGTAACAATAGTCTTTGATGCCCATTTGGTGAAAAAAAGTAGAATGAAGAAAATTAATATAAAGGGTGTCTCTATAATATTTACTAAAGAACATGAAACGGCAGATTCTTACATTGAAAAAAGAGTAGAAGAGTTAACTAAAAATAGGAAGAATCAAGTTAGGGTTGCCACATCAGACTGGGCCGAACAACAGGTGGTCTTAGGCAGTGGTGCCACTAGAATATCCGCAAGGGAACTCAATATAGAAATGGATCAAGTTAAGAAGAAAATTCGTATAAAAACTGAGGAGACAAAGAAGATAAGATCAACATTAGAGGAAAGAATTGACTCGGAAATTGTCGAAAAGCTTGAAAAATGGAGAAGAAGTCAAGGTCTTTCTTGACGACCTTTTCCTTATTAAGTTATAATTAACATACGGTTTTTTTACAGATGAATAAAAATTAGAGGAGTTGTGTATAAGGTGAATGTACAGGGGGACGCTTACGAAAAAACAGATTCATTAGTATTAGTCGATGAAGAAATGGTGCAAGCGGCTCGAGGAGGAGATTTGCAGGCTCAAGAATACTTGATTAAAAAGTATAAGAATTTTGTTAGGGCCAAAGCTAGATCTTATTTTTTAATAGGAGCTGACAGGGAAGACATAATTCAAGAGGGTATGATTGGGCTGTTTAAAGCCATAAGAGATTTTAAGGAAGACAAGCTATCTTCTTTTAGGGCTTTTGCAGAGCTTTGTATAACAAGGCAAATAATAACAGCCATAAAGACAGCTACAAGGCAAAAACATATTCCTCTGAATTCTTATGTTTCACTAAACAAGCCTATATACGACGAAGAGTCAGATAGAACTTTGTTAGATGTAATATCTTCTACTAGAATATCAGATCCAGAAGAACTCATAATATCTAGAGAAGAATTAAAGTTTATAGAAGGAAAAATAGGTGAAATACTGTCAGATTTAGAATGGACTGTACTTATGTCCTATCTGGAAGGAAAGTCCTACCAAGAAATGGCAGTAGAACTAAATAGACATGTTAAATCTATAGACAATGCGTTACAGAGAGTCAAAAGAAAGTTAGAAAAATATTTAGAAAGTAGAAATGAATAAATTTATTTATATGCAGTGAATGTTGACTTACAACTTATTTGATAGTAAAATAAGATGGTAGTGCCCATGTGGCTCAGTAGGTTAGAGCGTCGCCTTGGTAAGGCGGAGATCGGCGGTTCGAATCCGCTCATGGGCTCCAAAATACAAACTTACATATATGGATACACACGGATAAGTTTACCAACCTGTCTGTGTTAAATATACTTATTTTAAATAGGGAGGAATAAAAGATGGCTAAAGTTAAATTTGAA